>JBDTSX010000055.1:0-13124 GCA_039930925.1 Acidobacteriota bacterium
CGCAGTTGCCGTCCGATGTGTGCATCCCGGACGGCTTTCCTGGCATCGCACTCGATTATTTCGACGACTATTCGTGGCGCGCCCTCGTCGCCTTGGTCTGGCCGGCGGCGCCAGGACATCGAGGTGCCCCGGCGACCGCAAAAGCGATCGGGACGGTCGGTCCCCGCGTCTTCGAAACCTACAAGCCGCTCTGGGAGATCTTCCACGCGGACGGATCGGCGCCGGCCGGAGGGTTCGACGAATTCGACGGCGCCGGCGCGAACCCGTGCGCGGTGACGACGCGCTTCGGCGACGTCACCATCGGGTCGGCCTCCGGGATCGACGACATTGGACAGGCGGGAATAGGCGTCCTCGATCCGCCGCTGGTCGCGCAAAATGGCCGGTACGTCCGCACGCTGACGCTCTTCAATCGGATCGCGTTCGAGCACATCGTTCGGAACCGCTATTTCCTGCGCGACAATCTGCCGCCGGTGCCGAGCCCTCGTCCCGACCGGCCGGTGATCGACTTCCCGATCGGTTCCGTCGCCGTCAAAAGTGCGTGGATCGATGTCACCGATCTGCCGCCGGCGCTCGTGAAACGGTTCTACACTCGCTCCGCACTCGTGAAACGCGCGACCGGATCCGGATGCGCGCGCGCGACGATCGGCCTCATCGGCCTACACATCGCGCAGAAGACGGCCAGCCGCCCGCAGTGGATCTGGTCCTCGTTCGAGCAGGTCGATACGGTGCCGCCGAAGTGGGCCGACTGGCCTGGATTCTTTGCCCTGAACGACGCCACCGACACGCCGATGCCGGAGCGCAATCCGCTCTCCCTGACTCCTGTCTCGCCCGAGCCGGTGCGGCCGTACAACGTCGTGCGCGCGCCTGACGCGCCGATTCTCACCGCCACCGAGCTGACCAGCTATGCCTACCGGCACCTGTTGGCGGGCACGCCCTGGCAGTTCTACCGGTTGATCGCGACGCAGTGGCCGCGGCTCGAAGGCAACCAGGCCGATTCGATCCCCGCGAGTGTGGATGGCAGTGTCGCGAACACCTTCCCGGGATCAGGCGCGTTCTCGGCCTTTGCGAACGTCACGATGGAAACGTTCGATCAGAAAGGGGTGCAGCTCGGGTGCATGAGCTGCCACAATCGCGCGCGCATGAACGCGGACTTCATGTGGAGCGTGTTCGACCATGCGTATCCGTCGCGCCTGGCGCCGGCCCCCGGGCCATGAGCTTCGGCGAGCACGTCACGCTCCTGCACGGCTTCCTCGACCGGTGGCGGCCAATCGTGGAGCGGATCGAGAGCCGCCTGCTGAATGCCCGTCACACGGACGGTGACGTCGCGCCGATGCTCGAGGCCTGTTTTTTTGGGCAGGCCGCACTCCCGGCCCGACTGTCCCTCCTCAAGGGACAGCTGGCGGCATCGCGCGTCGCCGACGGCTTCGAGCCGATCGCGTTCGAACGATCCTCGCGGGAGCTCGATCCGGCGCAGCTCACCGTTCGTGCCCGGCGGCATTGGGAACGTCATCGATGGCCGGGGCGCAACGGCCGCCTCCAATATGCCGCCCGGCTGTACTCCGTCTTCCTTCTTCGGCAGCTCGAGCACCTGTGCCTGCGGATCTGGGACCAGGGGCACGAGCGCGCGACCGATCGACTTCAGGATGTCCAGGTCCTGCTCGACCGGCTGAATGACGGCACCATCGTCTCGCCGCTCGTGCGCGACGCGCGCTGGTTGATTCAGACCGCCCAGGGTCCGCTGACCCGCCGCCTGGATCCGTATTTCAGAATCGCCGAATCGATTTCCGCATCGTTCACCAATCCCGTCCGCCTCGAGATCCACAGAGCTGGCGCGGTGTTGACGAGCGGCCATCTGCGGTCGCAGCTCTGTCATCGCGCCGCGGAGACCGGTCGTCCGGCAGACGACCCGGACGTCCTCGCCACCACGCGCAACTCCAATTCCATGGACGCCGCGCTCCTGGTGCGCGATCTGGTCCCGCTGCTCGAGGCCTACGGAACGAGCCGCGCCGCCGATCAACGGCGCCGCCTCGCGGACGCGATCCTCCAGGGCATCTCCGCGGACCCGGAGTTATTCGTCACGCGTCTGGATCTGCTGGCTCCCTGCACGATCATCGAGCATCTGTTTCTCGAGCGCGGAGAGCAGGAGCGCATTGGATACACGCGGCTCGGCGAAGGCCACCGGGAGCTTCTCGATCGCTACGCCCGCCTCATTGGCGACCATGCGGAATCGCTCCGGGCGGACGCGCTCGGACTGGATCCTCGCGAGTCCGTCTATTCTCCGCTCGGCATCGTCTATGGCTTCTGTGCCGACATCCTGTCGAACCTGGCGCTCGACACGCTGTTCGCCGGACCCTCCACCGATATCGGTCTCGAGGATCTGTTCGACAGCGGGGAGCGTCTCGAGGCCAAACGCAGGCTCGCCGAGGGCTGGAAGATGCCCAAAGACGCAGCAGGCGTGCGCAATCCGATCGACTATTCGGAGCAGTGGGCGGCCCAGATGTTCGAGCGGACGATGAGCGCGCTTCGCGATCGCTCCGGGCACCCGGATCGCTCCAATGCCTCGACCGTCCCTAACGCGCGGCTGTTCATTGTCGCCGACGGGGACGAGAGCGACGCGTCCGGCCGCTCCCTCCCAGCGGGGATCCTGCCGGCGAACGAACATTGCCTTACGTCAGACCTTCAGCGCGCGCTCGAGACCGGCGCGACCGCCTTCCCGCGGGGGCAGATCGCCAGCGACAGGAACGAAGGGCGATTCCTGGCGAGCGCCGAATCCGGCGGCAAATGGTTCGGCATCTCGAAGGTGGTGTTGACGCTCTGCACGAGCCAGGGCAAGGATGCGCTGCTGACGGGAGTTCCCCCTCCAGTCATGGATGCGTTGCACCTGATCTGCCCCGGGCTCGTGGCGAGAGCGTAGTCGTGCCGGCTATCGCGAGGCGGTGGACGACGGCGCGGTGAGGGCTGCACGGCAGTACTCGACGCACTTCCGCACTTCCTGCACCGAATCAGATCCTTCCGGGATGGCGTACTCGAGCTCGACCGACGCGGGGATCTTCCACTTCCTGTCCCTCACCAGCTGGAGGATCTCCTTGATCGGCGTCTCGCCCGTGCCCCACGCCAGGTTCAGCGCGCAGTGCTCCGGGGTGGTCCGGTCCTTGAGGTGGAAGCTGGACACGCGATCGTGAAACTTGTTGAGGAAGTCCATTGGCGAGCCGCCGACGTTCCCGCCCGCGGTCCAGTGGCCGAGATCGACGTTCGCCCGGTTGCCCTTCGAGACCGCAAACGCCTTGTCGAAGATGTTCATGCCGCCCTGCGCGTGCGTGTGATATGCGGCGTAGATCTTCTTCTTCATCGCGAAGTCGCCGATCCGCTTGAGCTGTGCCTCGTCGTTCGGGAGCTCCAGCGTGGTGTGCGTGCACCCGAGCGCCTCGGCCACGTTGAAGATGTACTCGAACTCCTCGTCCGACATGGTGGGACTGAGCTGCTTCCAGGCGTAGATCGACACGCCGGCGTCGTTGTACATCTTGCGCAGCGCCTTGAAGCGGTCCATCGAGACCGAGGTGCGCCAGTCCTTCAGCTTCTTCGCGGCTTCCTGCTGCGCCGCGATCTGTTCGGGCGTCATCTCGGCGCCGCGGCCCCTGCCTCCCCCACCGCCGCCGGCGCGGGCGCCCCCTTCAGGCTGGATGACGCACTGCGTCCCGTGCCACTCGCCGAGCTTCGCACCGGGCGGCAGGTCGGTCGGCACGCCACCGGCGGCACGTCCACCACCGCCTGGTGCGCCGGGGCCGCGCGCTGGCGCGCCCGCGGCGCCGGCGGGACCTCGCCCCGGGCCGCCGCCACGGCCTGACGTCGGCACGCCGGCGAAGCTCTCGACCGGCCCGCCCATCAATTCCACCGCGCTGATGCCCGAATCGAGGATGTACTTGAGTGTCGCCTCGGCGCTCTGGTCGGGCATCTGCCGGTAGCTGTAGGTGATCGTGCCGATCTGCACGCCGCTGATGAGCGAGTTCGGCTTCGACTGCGCGAAGGCATTGACCAGCGTGTCGGTCCGCCCGAGGACCGCAACCGCCGGCAGGCCCGCAAGGGCGAGCTTTCCGAATTCCCGTCTGCTGTAAGACATTGATGCGCTCCTCAATCCAGGTGAGTGACTCCGGTCCCGCTACTTCGCGCCCGACAACGCGTACGCCGCAAGCGCGTCCCAAGGGAGACTAGCAGGTATGGCTTGCTGATGTCGTTCCCGGGTGGAGGTTCCCGGCGGCCGCCCTGCGCGGCGACCCGATGCCCCAACGCCTCGCTCGAGCACGCATAGCGGTCGCGCATCCACGAGCACACATGCACCGCCGAGCGTGCACGACCGATCCTCACCAGGAGGACCCCGTCCTGAGAGCGGGGCTCGACGCCGCACCGCGCGGCGCCGGCCCGTTCTCGCGTTGATGACCAACGCACTCACGGATAGCTGAGAGGCGTGCTCACCGGCCGTCGCACGAGACTCGCTGATTCCAGTCGACGAAAACCCCCTTGGGGTTGTCCCGCCATGCCCAGACATGGAGCTCGTAGTGGGCGGGGAGACCGAAACGATTCGGACTGTCGACGAAGTGCAGCAGCTGCCCCTCGAGGACCGGCGGATCCCCGGGCGCGTGCGTCGCATGCCATTGGTCGGCGAAGACGATGAACTCGACCCCGACGAGACGGGCGACGTTGCCCGTGAACTCGTAAATGAGAGCCTCGGGCCGGGTGGCATCCAGGATCCCGTCGGTGAGGAGCTGAGGGTTCACGTAGTGCACGCCCATCGCGCCTTCCTCCGGGCCGCTGACGCAGCCCAGGGCGGGCCCGTATCCGGCGCCATCCGTGTTCCGTACGTCGCGGAACACCTCGGTGGCCTGGCGAACGGTCCGGACGAACGGCGACCGCACGTCGAGGCCATGGGCCTCGTGCTGCTCGGCGGCCATGGCGTGGGGGGCGGCGGCGTACACCAGTGGCGACAACAGGGTCAACGTCAACGCGAGCGTGTGTGTCTGAATCATGGCAATTCTCCAAGTGACGACGTGATTGAATGGCGCGTGCCGATGCCGTCAGTCAACCGACGGCGGGGTGGCGCGTGGGTGGTGTTCGAGGCACGCGGTGATGTCCTGGGACCGTCTTCTGTCGACTACTTCATGTACTTGTCAAAAGCGTCGGTCACGTTCTTCCAGATCGGGCCGAATCGCGGGATGCCGGCCGCGAGCCACGCCCCGCGTTGATCGAGCGGCACCGCATCCTCGAACGAGTTGCCGTTCACCGAATCGGCGGAGCTCAGCTCGATGAAGGGGGCCTGCGCCTCACAGATGAGCGTCGCCACGACCAGGAGATTCAGCGACTGGCCGATCTGATCGCCGCCGCCGAGGAGCAGGCCGCGTCCAGCCACGCGGATGCGGCCGCCAAGACCCACCACCGCATGCAGGTCCGCGATCCGCCAGATGGCGGAGGAAGGGCGCACGCCGCGGACGACGTTGCGCGTGACGTTTTCAAACGTGCGGCCGGTCGTGTCCGGGGCGTGCAGCGGAAAGGCGACGCTGGCCACAGGGTCGACGCCGATCGCGCCATCGAATCGCGCCAGCACGCCGTCGCTGGCCGCGAGTTGAGCGACCGCGCTGATGGTCAGGACCACGAGCGCGGTCAGGGTGTTCTTCAACATGTGTGCACCTACTCTCCTCGACATCACGGCCGCCGCACGGGAATCGCGCCGCGCTGGACGTCGAACGGGAGGTAGTGTGACGGCTCGCCGTATTGCCGCCCACCCACAGTGGTCGTACGGCGCTCGTACGACGGTCGAGCGAGTGGTGGCGGCATACCCGAGTAAGATGGCGACGCGATGAGCACGGCAGACCGACCATTCGGCGTCCAGCTGAAAGCGCTTCGCGACGCGGCCGGGTTCACGCAGGAGGAGCTCGCCACGATAGCGGGACTGTCGGTGCACGCGATCAGTGCGCTCGAACGCGGGGAACGCAAGCGGCCGCAGTTCGACACGGTGCGCGCGTTGTCTGCGGCGCTGGACCTCGGGCCGGCGGCGCGCGACGCATTCCTGGCGAGCGCGCGCGGATACACGGGTGAGGCGACGTCCCGGGGACCGGGTCGCCAGGCGCTCCCGGTCCCACCGACACGCCTCATCGGTCGAGAAGCGGACCTCGAGCGGTTGCACCAGTGGGTCGCCGATCCCGCCACGCGACTCGTGACGTTGGTCGGGCCGGGCGGCGTCGGCAAGACGCGGCTCGCCGTGGCGCTCGCAGACGCGCTCGCTCGCGACGCGGCGCAGCGCGTCCTGTTCGTGCCGCTCTCGGCCGTGCATGACGCGGGACTGGTGGCAGCGGCGGTGGCCGAGGCCTTCGGCCTGGACGACGCGACGGCGCGCGACTTGCCGGCCCGCGTGCGCGCGGCATGTCACGAGGTGCCGACCTGGGTCGTGCTGGACAACTTCGAACAGGTGGCGTCGGCTGCGCCGCTGGTCGCGGATCTCCTGACGCAGATCGCGTCGCTGCGCATCCTCGTCACGAGCCGCGCGCCGCTCCATCTGCGCGGCGAACGCGAATACGTGGTCGAGCCGCTGGGCCTCGACGACCTCAAGACCTTCCGCACGCCAACGGACCTCGCGGGCGTCTCTGCGGTCGAGCTCTTCGTCAGTCGAGTGCAAGACGTCCGCTCGGACTTTCATCTCACGCCGGCGAACAGCCCGGTGGTGGCGGCGATTTGCCGACGCTTGGACGGCTTGCCCCTCGCCCTCGAACTGGCGGCGCCGTGGGTGAAAACCCTGGCGCCCGAAGGACTGCTGGCGCGTCTGCACGAGGCGGAGGTGCTGGGGGCCGAGGGCCCGAGTGATCTCCCGCCGCGACAACGGACGATGAACGCGACGGTTGCCTGGAGCGTGCAACTTCTGGCGCCCCTCGAGCAGCGCGCGTTTCGTCGGCTCGGCGCCATCCCGGGCCCGTTTTCGATCGCGGCCGCCGCCGCGGTCTTCGCAGGGGCGGCCACCTCCGTCGACGGCGGAGACGCCGCCCTCCTCTTCGTGCGGACGCTCCTGAACAAGAGCCTCCTGCACCGGACAAAGATCCCCGACACCCCGGACCACTCGTACGTCCTGCTCGAAACCGTGCGCGCATTCGCGGTCCGCGAGTTGGCGGCCTCCGGTGAACACGCGGACGCGATGGCGGGGCTGGTGCGCTACTGTGTCGCAGAGGGCGCGCTCGCCGCGCCGGGTCTGCAGGGGCCGAGGCAAGTCGCCTGGCTGGATCGCGTACGCGACGATCTCGAGAGCCATCGCGCCGTGCTGACGTGGCTGCTCGGCCAGGGCCGGACCGAAGACGCTTCCGGCCTGGCGTGGTCGCTCGTGCTGTTCTGGATCATGCGCGGGCACTCCGCGGAAGGCCTCCGGTGGTTCGACGAGGTGCGCCAGTGCGCGGTGCCGGCGAGCGTGGCCGAGGCCCAGAGCCTCGTGGGTGCGGCGCTGATGCGGTTCACCCAAGGAGACATGGCGGGCGCCCGCGTGGCGAGCTCGTCGGTCGTTCGAAACGCCCATGCCGACCACGACGTGCTCGCCCACGCCTGGCTGTGTCTCGGGCACGTCGATTACGCCACCGGCCAGCTGGCGGCGGCGCGAGACGATTTTCGCCGCGCCCGCGCGCTCTTTCACGAGTCGGGGATCGCCTGGGGCGAGGGGAATAGTATTACCGGCCTCGCCTGGGTGGCCCTGGGCGCCGGTGACGCGACCGAGGCCGCGCGCTTTCTGGACGAGGCCGACACATTCTGGCCGGCCTGCGGCCCGTGGTTTCGGGCGCTCGGCTGGTATCTCCGCGGGGTCCTCGCCCTACAAGCGCAGGACGCACAGGGGGCGCTCCGCCTCTCGCGGGAGAGTCTGATGGGCATTCGCCCGTTTCGCGACACCTTCGCGATTGCCTATGCGCTCGTTCCCCTCCTCTGTGCCGCGGAACTGATCGGCGACGACGAATGGGTGGCGCGAATCGTCGGCGTCCGCAACGGGTTCACCGATCGGACCGGGGCGCGGGCGGTCGACCCGCTGACCGACGCGCGATGCGCGCACGCCGAACACGGCGCCCGCACGCGCCTGGGCCCCGAGCGGTGGGCCGCAGCGTACGCGAGCGGGCTCCGGTTGTCTGTCGACGCCGTGCTCGACGAGATCGACGCGGCCCTCGGCGACGCCGAGTAACCTCGACACGCCGACGCCGGTCTCCCCCACGATGGACCGCCCGAGTGCGGCGACCGCCTGACCGGACGTCGACGTCGCGAGCCGTCGTCAGAGCGCAGGGGACGGCGTGGGCGCCGCCAGTGCCAGTCGCATGCGCGCGAGGTGGTGATAGCTGTGCCGCACCGCATGGTCCTCCAACAGGAACTGGCACGTCAGTGGGGCGTCCGCGTAGAGCGACACCGGCGCAGCCTGCGCGAGCGACCCATCGCTCAAGTCCCGAATCATTGCGGCGGCGGCCCGGCTGTTCCGTGCGAGCAGCGCGAGGGTCGCCTCCCGCGTGACGTTCGCATATTCCAGGGCATGGGCGGCGTTCATCGCATGCACAACCTCCCAGGTCACGCCCGTCACGGGTGAGCCACCGGCGAGCGTCTGCGCCAACTGGATTTCGATGGGGTAGACACTGGCGACGTGGTGCACGACGACGCCGATAGTGCGCCCATCCCCGGGGAGGCGGGTGTGCCACTGCGCGTCCGACAGATCGCGAACGAACAGGGTGAGAGCGTGCGCGCCCTGCTCGAGGCGCTCCGCGAGCGCCATCGCTCGCAGGTTCGTACCGGTGGGAATCGCGGCCGCGACAATCGAATCGACATGGTTCATGATGGGGTCCTTTCGCGTTCGGCCGGCGCGACGGCGAACGACCAATTGTTGTGGCCGTTCCATCGTATGCGCACCGTCCCGTCACCGTGACGGGCATCCCCACCGCGCGGGAATCGAGCGGCTCGGGGAGCTGAACAGAGAGCAGTGTGGCGCCACCCGCGTGTCCCGGCCACCCACGGCAGTCGTACGGTGGTCGTACGGTACGTCCGTGACGAGCGTCGCGTTCTCACGAGGAATCCGCGGGACTGACGCCAGGTCGCCCTGCGGCGTGTACGAGGACCAGTCCGCACTGAGATATCAGGCTGCGTTTTGAACTTCGCCGTCGCGAGCCGTCGGCGAGAGGTTCGACCCGCAGCTCGAGGGGAGCGCCGAGGCACTTTCGATCACGGGACTCGAAGGAAGCCGCTGGCGCGGCGGCCGGCTATGGAGCTCGACGTGGGATCTTCGGGCGTGGCCGGCGGGTGATGGGGCGACCGTCGGCGCGCGAGCGGCGGCGGCGCTGGCGCGATCGCGCGTGCGGACGGTCGTTCGAGGGGCTGCCGGTCGCGTTGTGGCGAGCCACCTGCCGGACGCGATCAGCACACGCTGCGGCGGCTCACGGGATCAATCGGCTCCCGCCACGATCGCTCGCAGAACCAGGCGATTCGTCAAAGCCCGCACGAGCCATCGTTTGCAACCGCCGCCCTGCAGCATCGGATGTCAGGTCACGCCTGCTCCCAGACGGGAACGGGGCGCTCCTTCAGCCAGAGAATCAAATCGAGGCTCGGTGGCTCACCTCCCACTGCGCGAAGCTTGGTCGCGCACTGGGATCGGTGACCAAGGCTGTGCATGCACACCTGCATGAGTGCAGCACCCATCGCGATCAGTCGCCCTGGGAAGAAGGGGGATTCCAGCGCACGAGCCCAATCCGATTCTCGCAGCATTCGTCACGGAGGCCCGTGTGGACCGCAAGCTGATCCAAGACCCGCGTCACCGGCAGACCCCCGAGGACGCAGAACCGGAGCACCCACCTGAAGACCATGTAGTATCTCAGTCGCACGCTGGGTACGGCGTCATGGGGTTTCCAGCCCGCCGACGCCGCACCCTTCCCCATCAATCGCTGGGAACAGGCTCTTGAACATGGCGCGCAGGCTCAGCGTGATCGCTCCCGATTGGTGGGACTACACGACGCTCGATCGCGGGCTCATCGAGGAGGCGGCGCGGCTCACGCCCCGCGATCTCCTGCGATTGTCCAGGCCGGGTTTCCGGGTGGTGTTCTACGACACGCTCGGAGAGTTCTACCTCGCCGAGGCGCTCGAGTACATCGAGGCGTGGCGGCAAAGCACCGACGACAGCCCGGTCGGCATCTGCGGCCCGATTGGTCCCACCGAGCATCTTCCGCTCGTCGCGCGCATCGTCAACTCACTCGAGCTCGACGTGCGCAGCGGGCATTTCTGGGGCATGGACGAGTGGTTCGACCTCAAGACCGGGCGCGAAGTCGACGTCACGCATCCGTTGAGCTTTGAGCGGGCCGACCGCGAATTGTGTTTCAACCGGATCCGCCGCGTCCTGAGGATGCCCGACGATCACCTGCATTTCCCGAAGGCCGACACCGCGCCGTACCGCGGGTCGTGGGACGCCGGGGTGCGGTGCGTCGTCATGCAAGGCGGACAGGGCGAAGTCAAGCATTGGGCCTTCAACGATCCGCTGCCGCGACGCGGGCGCCACAAGGTCCAGCCGCCCTCGCCGGCGGAGTATCGGAAGCTCGCCACGCGAGTCGTCGACTTGCACCCGCTGACGATCGCGCAGAACGCACGGACCAGCAGCGGCGGCAACATTTCGCTCGTGCCGGCCAAGGCGATCAGCGTCGGACCGGTGGAAACCTGGAAGGCGGAGAAGGTGTCGATCTGGCATGCCGGCCAGCACGATAACCCGTTCGGCCAGCGGTTGACCGCCCTGATGATCTCGACCCGCATCGTCGACTCGTCCGTGCCGATGTCGCTCCTGGCGGATCACCCGAACGTGCAGTTCAACTACTTCCGGGGCGGTCTGGGATCGTCAGGCGTGGAGATGCACTGAGTGGGACGGTGTCGGACCGCCGCGAACCACTAGTGCCCTGGAAGCGTGCTTCGTCACATAATTCCCGGGCACTAGCGCGGCGTCGGGCCGGGATTGACGCAGCTGCCGCCGCCACTACGCTGACAGCTGTCGTAGGTGTCCTTGCGCATCTGCCAGAAGGCCTGCGCTTCGCTGACGTTGAGGCGGGCGCCGAGGCCGCGCAGCCATTCGACCCGCTGTGCCGAAGATGCAAACGTGATCCCTGCGGGATCGGCCGCTCCGAGCGCAAACCGCAGCTTGCCGGCGGTCACGAGATTGTGTTCGGCGTCGGTGCGGAAGCCGATGTTGTTGGTGGAATCGCTCAACCAGCGGGCGAAGTAGTCAGCCCTGGCATGCCCCTGCGCTGCGGCTTTCCGGAACCAGGCCACCGCCTGCCGCCGGTCCTGCGGCACGCCGATCCCGAACTCGTAGGCGCGGCCCATTGCGAACTGTCCCTTGACCCATCCCTGGGTGGCGCTGGCCTGATAGAGCCTGGCTGACAGCCCCCAGTCCTCCGGCACGCCGTCGGCCTCCTCGTAGTACCCGCCCAGTTCTGCCTGAGAAGCCGGCTCGCCGGATGCCGCCGCACGCGTATACCACGACCGCGCGGCGGTGGTGTTGCGCTGGACGCCCTGACCCTGCTCGTACATCATCGCGAGTCGCAACTGCGCGCGCGGGTTGCCGGCCTCGGCCGCGCTCGTGAGAATGCGGGCCGCACCCGAAAAGTCGGCCGCCTTGAACCGCACGCCTGCCTGGTCGTAGAGGTCGGCGCCGGGCAGATGCCGGCAGGCCTCTGCGTCCGCCGCTGCAGGGGACATCGCGCTTCCGCCCGGCGTGATCCCCAGGCAACGCTGCAGCGCACCGGTTGCCATGACGACCGGGACCGGTTCGGGCGCGGACGACCCGGAGGAGGCGGACGAACCGGAGGAAGCGGAGGGACCTGCGCACGATGCGGCGGCGATGGTGAGGGCGCAGAGCGTCGCGAGCGGAGTCTTCATCTTGGAGGTCTTGAACACGACCGTGTCGTTGACGGGGTTCGCCACGAAGCCGGGCCCGGTACAGACTCTATCTCAGCCTTTAGCCAACCGATGGCTTTGGGAAGAACGCGTCACCACTTGGACCGCTCGGACGAGCTACGGCACGATGTTCGCGTGGCGCGCCACCTGCTGCCACCGGCCCTGCTGTTTCATCCAAATACCGGTAAACCGTAGTCGTTCCGTCTTCCCGGCATTCGGCATCTTCCCACCCCATACGACGGTTTCGGCGCCAGCGACGACGACGACGTCCGTGTACTGACGAATGTATTCGATGCGTCGATCGTATGAGGTGATCACCAGGAAGCCGGAATCCACCATCCCGAGCACCTGCTGCTTCGTGGCGAACTTGTTCAGCGGGTTTGTCACAACAAAATCGTCGGACCACAGTTGCGCCATGGCTCTGGGATCTTTTGCCAGGAACGCATCGACCTCCTCGGCATTCAGCCGCCGGATCTCTGCCTCCGCGCTTTGTGGTGCCGCGCCTTGCGCTTCCAGATCAGCCACGAAGCCACCCGCTGAACACAGGATCAGGACAGCTACCACAGCGGGGAACACGATCGATGGTTTCATTCGACTCCTTTGACGGCTCAGGTCCCGGTAGTGTCCTGGTTACGAGTGAGCGTTTCGGCAGCCTTCGTGGAGTGGTTTCGTGTCGCCCGCGAAAGCTTCCAGCCGAGTACCCGGCTGCGAGAGCGGACAGTGTTTCATCCAGGCCGACGCGCGAGCGATGCGCCGGCGATTCGATCGTCCCTACGGCCTTGCTCGTTATCAATCCAAGCCTTGAGGCTCGAAGGCAGCGGCCCTTTGACGATGGCTCAGCGCGAGGTTTTCGCCCGAGCCGCCCGCCTGAGTGGATCCTTCGGAGGTCGCCCACCGAGCCGGCCGTTGGCCCGCGATGCCAGCGCCTTGATTGCGGTGCGCTTCGCGCCCACCAAGGCGGCGACGCCAACGATATCGACTGTCCTCTTACCGGTGTCGGAGCAGCGTGCCACGCGGACCTGTGCATCTGGCCGACTAGTCGGGTGTGCGTTCAGGTACTCCGTCAACACCGCGCGAATGGCGCGTTCCGCCTTCGCATGGGTGTCGGCCGCGGCGTACACGGGCAACCCCGGCACGTAGGCGCTCACGGCGCCGCTGTCTTCGGTTTCAAGGACGATTGGGTAGAGCATGGTCATTCGACA
>JBDTSX010000056.1:0-13058 GCA_039930925.1 Acidobacteriota bacterium
GGCGCTGGACGATGCCGGTGTGGCGTACGGCGAGACCCCGGATGATGGTGTGGGGATCGTGCTCGGCACCTACACCGCCGGAGGGCAGCCGACGGAGGATTTCCTCCGCGGCCTGTTCGCGGCGGGACCAAATGGGGCGCCGGCGCTGATCTTCAATGCGACCGTCGCGAACATCGCCGCCAGTCTCGCGGGCCTGGAGATGAAGCTGCGCGGCCCGAACGCGACGATCAGTCAGAAAGAGGCGTCGGGCCTGTCGGCGATTGCGCATGCCGCCGACATTCTGCGCCACGGCCGGGCGAGAGCGTTGATCGCCGGCGGCGTCGATGCCGTCTACCACGTCTTCTACCGCGTGCACGATCGCTTCGGCGCGCTGTCGCATGCCAACGGACATCCCGAAGGGAGCCGTCCCTTCGACGCAACCCGCAACGGCATGGTGCTCGGGGAAGGGGGCTACGTGCTGGTGCTCGAAGACGAGGCCGGCGCGGCCGCGCGAGGCGCGCGGATTCACGGCCACCTGCTCGGCTCTGCTGCCGGCGGCACCTCGGTGGGGCTCTATCAATGGCCTGAGCGTCCGGAACCGGTAGTCCGAATCATGAACGATGCACTGGCCCGGGCGCAGGTTCGGCCTGACCAGGTGGACGTGGTGTATGCCGCGGCAAACTCGAGCGCGCTGGACGCCGTGGAAGCCAAGGCGCTCCACTCGCTGTTCGGTGGAGGGCGTGCCGTCGTCACGTCGATCAAGGGCGCACTTGGCGAATCGGGCGCGGCGGGGGCCGGCTCGTGCGTGGCGGCGCTCCTCTGCGGCCGCAGCGGCGTCGTGCCGCCGGTCGCCGGGTTGATGCGGATCGATCCGGCGTGCGAGGGACTGCGCATCGCGCGCAGCGCGGAGCCGGCGCCTGGCCCGATCGTGCTCATTAACAGCGTCGCCTCCGGTGGGGCGTTGATGAGCGCGGTGCTGCGCGTTGCCGACTGACCTCGCCGGGCTTCAATGCTAGGATAGAAAATCAGTGGGTGCTCGCGGTTGACCTGGTGCGCGTAACCTCGGATCTGGATCTCTCAGGTCGTGTGGCGGTCGTTACCGGTGGCTCGCGAGGCATCGGGCGCGGAATCGCGGAGTTGTTGGCCGAGCGCGGCGCCGCGGTCGCGATCACCTACCTCTCGGGCGAAGATGCGGCGCGCGAGGTCGAGCGGGCGGCCGGACTGCGGGGCCACCGCATCTGGGCCGGCCTGTGCGATGTCGCCGACCCACAATCCGTGACCGGCTTCTTCCAGTCGGCCGCACGCGAGGTCGGCCCGGTGGACGTGCTCGTGAACAACGCGGGCATCACCCGCGACGGGCACATCGTGATGCTGGATACGCCGCGCTGGGATCTGGTCCTCCGCACCAACCTGGACGGCGCGTACCACTGCATCCGTGCCGTGGCCCGCGGCATGCTGCTGCGCCGATGGGGCCGCATCGTCAACATCACCTCCCCGAGTGCGACGATGCCCCTGCCCGGGCAGTCGAATTATGCGGCGTCGAAGGCGGGACTGGCCGGGCTGACGCGGGCGCTGGCGCGCGAGCTCGGGCCGCAGGGCGTGCTCGTCAACGCCGTGTCGCCGGGGATGATCGATACTGAGATGCTGGCGGCGATGCCGCCGGCGACGAGGGAGAAGGCGCTCGAGGCGGTCCCGCTGGCGCGTCTCGGCACCACGGCGGAGGTCGCCCAGGTCGTTGCGTTCCTGGCCTCCGGGGCAGCGTCGTATGTGACCGGCCAGGTCATCGCAGCGGACGGCGGACTGACGTAGCGGGAACGAACCAACCCCATGAGTGACGCGCTTCATACTGAAATCAAACAGGCCATGGTGCGGAGCCTGCGCCTGCCGATGACGCCGGAAGAGATCGGCGATGACATGCCGCTGTTCGGCGACGGGCTCGGGCTCGACTCGATCGACGTGCTGGAGCTGGTGCTCGAGCTCGAGCGATCCTTCGGCGTGACGATCGCGGATCAGGAAACCGGCGCCAGAGTGCTGCAATCCGTCGGCACGATCGCCACGTTCATCGAAGCCAGCCGCAACGGCACTCCCGCGTAGCCGCGGCACGCCAGCCGTGCTGAATTCCCTGACCGTCGACGTCGAGGAGTGGTTTCACATCTGCGGGGTTGGCGCCTTGGAGCGGGAGCGCTGGCCGGACCTGCCAAGCCGCGTCGAGCTCACCACACGGCTGCTGCTCGACGAGCTCGACGCGGCCGGCATCACCGGCACCTTCTTCGTCCTGGGCTGGATCGCGGAGCGGTATCCCCCGCTCGTCTCGGCGATCGTCGCAGCCGGCCATGCCGTCGGTTCACACGGCTTCTGGCATCGCCGGGTCTACGAGCTGGATCGCGCGGCATTCGGTGCGGATCTCAGCGCGAGCGTCCGCACGCTCGGCGCGGCGGGCGCCGGCGCGATCACGGCCTTCCGTGCGCCCGAGTGGTCGATCAATCGGCGCAGCGAGTGGGCGCTCGACGTGCTCGCCGAGCAGGGCTTCAGGGTGGACGCGAGCATGGCGCCGCTGCGGATCGTCGGCGACCTGTCGTATCCGCGCGGGCCGCACGTGCGAGCGACTCCCGCCGGGCCAATCGTTGAAGTGCCGCCGCTCGTGGCGGACCGATTCGGGCAGGTGATGCCGATGGGCTGGGGCTGGGGGCTGCGAATGAGCTCGCCGGCCAGAGTCCTGAGGGAAATCGAGCGGGCGAACCGCAATGGCCGCCCCGCCGTGCTGAACATTCATCCGTGGGAACTCGATCCGGATCCTCCGCGCGTTGCACTGCCGCCCGGCCTGCGGTTCGCCCACTACTTCCGTCTCGACGGATTCCAGCGGCGGCTGCGCACGATTCTGCGCGGCGCCTCGTTCGGGCCACTGCAGGCTGCCGCGGCGGGCGCCGGATTCGACTCATGATCCTGATCCCAGCCGTGGCGATGGTGGCCAGTGTCCTGTTCGCGGCGAACCTGCCCACTCCTCGCATCGCGCTCGAAGATCCGGTCGATCCCGCCGCCCTCACCCGGATGATCGCTTCGCTTGGCCGCCCGGCACTCGAGATGGCGATCCGCGTGCCGATCGATCTGGAGCGGTCCGCCGCGACGCCGCGCGCGGACACCGAACTGCGCCTAGCCGCGTACGAGGCGCTCGGCGCGACCATCTGGCCCGTGGTGGCGCTCCCGGCGGACCAGGCGGCGGCGACGCGCTGGCGGACGCTGCTGCAGCAATGGCTCGCGCGCCACACGGGGCACGTCGCGATCCTCGAGCTGCGCGTCGCGGAGGAGCCGCTCCCCTTCGTCAGGTTCGTGGTGCAGAGCGCCGCAACCGACCTGCGCGTCAGCGCCCCGTCGGCACGACTGGCAATCGGCGGCCCGATCGCCGCATCCGCGAACCTGGCGCAGCTGATCGATGCGAGCGTCGCGCCGTACGTGGATCTGGTGGCGGTGACCTCGCTGGCCTCGAGCGAGCGCGCGGTCGCTTCCCTCAAGCCGGCGGCGCCGGCTGTCAAGCTGGTGCTGGTGGAACAGCGGCTGCCGGTGAGTCCGGACGCCGCGCGAGCCGAGTTGATCGACCTGCACGTCAACAGCCTGGCATCCGCTGTCATCGCGGTCGCCGCTCAGGGCGAACTCCCGGCGCTCGAGGCGGCGGTCGCCGGGCTGCGGCCGCTGGCGCCGCTCCTCAGCGGCGACGTGGATGCGATCGACCCCCGCGCGTCCTCGCTGCGGCTCGCGGCTCAGGCTGAGGACGTCGCGGCCCGGGTGCCGCACCGTCTGCTGTTCGAGAACCGCACCTTCGGGATGTATCTGTTCTACCAGTCGGACGTCACGGCATCCCCGCTCGACGTCACGCTCAATGTGCCGATCGAAGGCGTACCCGTGGTGATCGACCTGATCCGCGGCACGCAGAGTGCGGCCGCGGGCTATCGCCGGGAGGGACAGACGGTCCACGTGACCGCGCCGCAAACCGGGCGCCCGATGTTGATCGATTTCAATGCCGAGGCCAGCGAGGTCTTCGCGGAGCGCAGTGAAATCGCCGCGGAGCGCCTCCTCTCGGTCGAGGAGATCATCGCGAACCATCGCTTGCAGCAGGCCTCGCAGGACTCGCTGCTGCAACACTACTCAGCCACCGTCGTGATGGAACAGCACTTCAGACCGACCGTCGCCGACGCCGGCTACGACGTCGTCACCGAGAACCGCTATTTCTCCGGCCGCGACGGCGTCGAGTGGGAAGAGCTGTCGTTCTCGGTCAACGGATCGCACTGGGGGGCGAACCGTCCGCCATTCCCGCTGTTACAGCCTGAGAAGGTCCTGTCGCTGCCGCTGCAACTGCAGTTCGGCGTGGACTACCGGTATCGCCTGCAAGGCGTGGAGCGGGTCGACGGGGTGGACTGCTATGTCGTGTCGTTCGATCCGGTCGAAGGCAAGCAGTCGCTCTACCGCGGAACCGTCTGGATCGATCGCACGACGTTCGCGCGCATCCGCGTGCAGGCGGTACAGACGAACTTGTCCGCACCGGTCGTCTCGAATGAGGAGGTGCAGCATTATCGCCCGGTCGGGGCGATCGACGGACATCCGCTCTTCCTGTTCGCCGGATTGACGGCGCGGCAGATCGTGATGATCGCCGGGCGCAACCTGCTCGTCGAGAAGTCGGTCACCTTCACCGACTTCGTGCTCAACGGCGCCGACTTCGCGGAGAAGCGCCAGGCGGCCCGAGCCGGCGACCGCATCATGTACCGGGAAACCGATCGCGGCCTGCGCTACTACGTCAAGCAGGGCACGGACCGAGTGGTCAGCGATCGGACGACGCAGAAGGCCAAGGCGATGGCGATGGGGGTGACCGTGGATCCGTCGTTCGGATTTCCGCTGCCGATCTTCGGCATCAACTACCTGAACTTCGCGCTCGGCGGCCGCCAGGATACGCAGCTCGCGATGCTCTTTGCCGGCGTCCTGGCGGCGATCAACATCCAGCGGCCGAAGATCGCGCATACTCCGTTCGACGCGTCGGTGGATCTGTTCGGCATTGCCGTGCCCTCGAGCGATCGGGTCCACGACGCGCAGGGCGAGCGGTCCGGGGAGCGGGTGATCACGTGGCCGGAAACGACCGGTCTCAATCTGGGGTGGCAGTTCACGCCGTTCCAGAAGGGGACGTTCCAGTATCAGCTTCGCTTCGACGGGTATCACAAGGACACGACGACGGTGGATGCGTTTCAGCCGCCGAGCAGCACGATCACGAACGGATTCGGCGGCGCATACGAATACCGCCGGGCCGGCTACAGTTTCACGGCCAACGGCGCCTGGTACAAACGGGCGAGCTGGAAACCGTGGGGGCTGGCGGATCCGTCGGCGCCAGGCGGCGGGCTGCAGACGCCGCAGCGCACCTACAGCCGATACAGCGCCGGCCTGTCGCGCGACCTGTTCGTCGGGCTCTTCCAGAAGGTGCATTTCAACGCCGCCTATTTCGGCGGCGAGCATCTCGATCGGTTCAGCCGCTATCAGTTCGGACTGTTCGACGACACCCGCATTCACGGCGTGCCGGCGTCCGGCCTGCGCTTCGACGACCTGGCGATGATCCGCGGATCGTATACCTTCAATATCTTCGAGCAGTATCGGATCGACCTCTTCCTGGAGCGCGCGTCGGGACGCGACCGGGAGGTGGGTTCGTCCTGGCAGTCGCTGACCGGAACCGGGATTGCATTGAACGTGAGGGCGCCATTCGGGACGATTCTTCGCGCCGACGTCGGCCACAGTTTCTTGCCGTCACGCTACCGTGGCATCGGATCGACCGTCGTGCAGATCATGTTCCTCAAGCCGCTCGGCGGGCCATGAGCGTGTCCTTCCGCCTGAAGGCGGAAGCCACGGGGTTACAAAATAGAATAGTTGTGGCTTCTGGGGGGGACTTGTGGGTTCCGCCTTCGGGCGGAAGATTTTCTGGGTTGAACCGTGTGGCTTCCGCCTTCAGGCGGAAGATATTTCTGGGTTGAGGCGTGGCGTCCGCCTTCAGGCGGAAGGTTTTTCTGGGGTGAACCGTGGCGTCCGCCTTCAGGCGGAAGATAACCATTGAACGCGGACATGCGATGAGCTCGATTGCACCACAATCGGACACGACGGACTCCGCCCGACAGCGCGTGCCGCGCGCGACGGGACGTGCCGATCTGCACGTGCACTCGAACCAGTCGAATGCCAGCGGCAGCATGCGCTTTCTGCGCAGCCGCGACTGCTATTCGTCGCCACTGGACGTCTACCGCGTGGCCAAGCAGCGCGGCATGGATGTGGTGACGATCACCGACCACGACTCGATCGACGGCTGGCGCGAGCTCATGGACCACCGCCCCGGCGCAGAGGATGTGCTGCCCGGCGAAGAGGTCTCGTGCCGGCTGCCCGACGGCAATATTCAGGTGCACCTCGGCGTCTACGGCATCACCGAGCCGCTGCATGCCGCGATTCAGCCGCTGCGCGGGAACGTGTTCGACGTGATTGCCTGTTTGCGGGAGTCGGAGACCTTCTTCGCGCTCAATCACCTGATGCATTTCTACCGCGAGCAGGCGCCGCTCGGAGTCTACCTTCGGCTGCTCTCCGCGGTGCCGGCGCTCGAGACCCGCAACGGCGCCATGCTCCAGGTCCACAACGATCTCGCCGAGCGGCTCACGCGCGAGTGGAGACAGGACCGCGCGCCGATTGCCTGCGTCGCGGGCAGCGATGCGCACACCCTCCGGCGCGTCGGGCAGACGTGGACCGAGGCTCCGGGGACGACGGCACGCGAATTTCTCGCCTCGCTTGCCGCCGGACACGGCAGGCCGGGCGGCCGTCATGGCGGGAGGCGG
The DNA here is from genome assembly GCA_039930925.1 of Acidobacteriota bacterium. Taxonomy (GTDB): domain Bacteria; phylum Acidobacteriota; class Vicinamibacteria; order Vicinamibacterales; family 2-12-FULL-66-21; genus JALZOC01. The sequence goes on from JBDTSX010000056.1 coordinate 6,822, forward strand.
GCGGTCGCCGGAGACACCTACGGCGTCATCGGACGCTACATGGCGAGTATCTACGGGCACGGGCCGCGTGACCATGCGGGCTGGCATCGGGCCGTTTGCGCCTTCCTGATCGTGGCGCTGGTGCCCGCGCAGTTCATGCCGGCGGTGGTCGCGGCGGTTGGGAAATCCCGCGAGCGGCGGGCGGTGGCCGCCGCTCTCGAGATGCTGGCGGCATCACCGCGGACGTCCGCCTCGTGGCCCCCGGCCAGCCCGGAGCCCCAGCCATGACCCGCCGCAGAGTGGCGATCACCGGGATCGGCATGGTCAGCTCGCTGGGACTGACTCGCGAGGAGAACTGGCTCAACCTCCTCAACGGCATCTGTGGTGTGGCCGACGTCACCGTCTTCCCGACCGATGGCTTCCGCAGCCGGGTTGCCGCGGAGGTGCCATACGCCCGGCTCGAGCCACAACTCACGCCACTGCAGCGCCGCCGCTGGTCGCGCAGCGATCAGTTCGGGCTGGTCGCCGCGATGGAAGCGGTCGCCGACAGCGGCCTCACCTCGGACGCCTTCGATCCCACTCGCATCGGGGTCCTGCTCGGCGCCTGCACCGCCGATCTCCTGCGCACCGAGCAGTATCTCGAGACGATGATCGCGCGGGACATCAGGCAGGCGCGGCCCTCGCATGTCTGGAACCATTTCCCCAGCACGCCGGTCGATCTGATCGCGTCACACTTCGGATTCGAGGGCCTCCGCTCCTGCATCGTCACCGCCTGCGCATCGAGCACGATGGCGATCGGGAGCGCCGCCGACGCGGTGCGCGACGGACGGCTCGACGCCGCGATCGCCGGAGGTACGGACTCGATGTCCAGGCTGACGTTCAGCGGGTTCAATTCGATCAAGGTGATGGATCCGGAGGCCTGCCGGCCGTTCGATCGCGCCAGGGCGGGAATGAATCTCGGCGAGGGGTCGGCGATGCTCGTGCTCGAGGATCTCGATCGCGCGCGGCGTCGCGGCGCGACGATTTACGCGGAAGTGGCCGGCCACAGCCTGACCTGCGAGGCGTTTCACCCCACCTCGCCGGAGCCGGATGGCCGCGCGATCGGCGACGCGATCCAGCGTGCCCTGGACGATGGGCGGATCGATCGGGACGAGATCGATCACGTCAACGCGCACGGCACGGCCACGCCCCACAACGACCGGGCGGAAGCGCGCGGCATCCGCCGCGTCTTCGGCGACCGCGCGAGCCGGCTGCCGGTGACGTCGGTCAAGTCGATGATCGGCCACTGCCTGGGCGCGGCGGGCGGGCTCGAGGCGGCGGTGACCGCGCTGACCATCGCGCGCGGCGTGATCCCGCCGACGCTTCGTCACGGCGAGACCGATCCCGAGTGCCAGGTCGACGTCGTGGCCAACCAGGCCAGGGAAGTGCCGGTGCGGTGCGCCGTCTCCACGTCCCTCGCGTTCGGCGGCAACGACTCGGTGCTGGTGCTGAGGGCCGTGTAACCCTGGGCCCTGAAAGGCCTTAAGGCTTAAGGCTTAGGGCTTAGGGCCATTCCGGCTGAAGGCCGCTACGACCTCACGCTCGAGGCTGCCGGGGCGACGCGCAGCGGCTCGATGTCGATGCGGTTCCGGTCCGCCGCCAGCGGCAGCATGAAGCGGCTCAGTTCCTGGCGCTCGCCGTGATCCTCGCGCGCGATCGCCTGCAGCGCGCGGGCGAACTGCTCCAGCCGACCGAAGTTTTCCTCCAGCTCCGCGCGCAACGCGACGTCCTCCAGCGCCGGCCCGCCGAGCGCCGCCTGCAGGCGGCGCAGCCACTCCGGCGTGACCACGCTGGTGAAGCCGGCGCCGTAGCTGCGCGTGTCGATACCGCTCCAGGCCTTCAGGAACTGCTGCATGCGCGCGTGGAGCACGAAGAACCGCCGCATCAACGGCTCGATCGATGCCATGAACGCCGGCTGCAGGTATCGCCGCTGGAAATACAGCCGTGCGGTGATCGCCCAGTAGCAGGCATTGTCCCAGGCGACCTTCGCCGTCATCACCTGCGCGTTCCCCATGATCGGGTACTGTCCCTCGTACAAGCGCAGGAAGGCCTCGTAGAGGCGCAGGTAGGTCGTGTTGTAGTGCTCGATCCGCACCGACACGTCGTCCCCGGCCCGCTCCCGGCCGATCAGATCCGCGACGAAATCGTTGCCCATGGCAATGAAGTCGGAGCCGGGGGAATAGAACGGGTCGGTGAAGAGCCCCGCTTCGCCGATGAGCGCCCAACGATCCGTCGAGTAGACCCGGCTGCAGCCATAGGCGAACCCTTTGAGGGCGAGAAAATCCTCCAGGTCCGCCTGGTGCGATGCGACCACCTCGGCGCATTGCGGCTCGAACTCACGCAGCCAGTCGAGCGCGCGGTCGAATCGATTGAGGCGGGCGTACGGGTGCAGCGTCGAATCGACCACAATCCCGACGCTGGTGCTGCCCGACCCGAGTGGAATCAGCCAGACCCAGTAGCCGACCCCCATCAGGTGATTGGTGCTCAGCCAGCGCCGCCCTGACGGTACGCGCGCGCGCCACTCGGGATCCGCGGACCAGTCGTCGATCCGAAGCCGGTGCGGAACCCGGAACCAGCAGGCGTTGGCGAGGTGCCCGACCGGCCGCGTCAGCCCAAGGCGATGCCGGATCAAACCGGCCCTGCCACTGGCGTCGATCAGCCAGCGCCCTTCCACGTGCTCGGTCCGGCCGGCGGACTCGATCGTCAGACGGTGCAGCGACTCGCCGAACGCATAGCCGGCAACACGGCACCCGTCGCGGACATCGACGCCGGCCTCGCGATTCGAGCGCAACAGCCAGTTTTCTATCCGGCCGCGGTCCAGCTGAAACGAGGGTACAGGTGGAAAACCTGAGGGCCCCAGCTCGAAGCGGGCGTCGATCCTGTGGTTTCCGGCGGCGGGGAAAAAGTATCGCAGCCCGAACTTCTCGAGCTGCTGCTCGCGCAGGTGCGGCTCGAGACCGAGCACGCACTCGAAATAGTGGGCGCCGATTTCAACGCTCGATTCGCCGACCTTGAATGCCGCCTCGGGGACGGGATGGGCGCGCTTCTCGGCGACGAAGACGCGGAGCGACGGCGCGTCGCGCGTCAGCTGACGCGCGAGACAGAGACCGGCAAGGCCGCCGCCGGCGATCAGGACGTCGTATGGCTGGGTCATCGCGCACTACATCTCCACCGGTCGCCGCGCGTAAGACAGGTGACCTGGCGACTGACCCCCGCCTCCGGAGTGCGTGCGCACCGCTACGGGATGGACGAGGGCCGCCGGTCGCCGTCGGCGAGCAGCTGCGCCGCGGCCGGCAGGCGAACCTCGGCAGGCAACGTGGGACGCGGCGTCCAGTCCACCAGCCGCCCGTTCTTCGGGATTTTGAGCGAGATCGGCTGGACGTTGTCGGGAAGCGGCAGCGGCTTCCGCGGGTTCGCATACACCGCGTGCTTGCCGTGCTCGCGGTACCACTCCGCCACGGACGCGTTCTTGTGCATGTTCTCGACGATTTGACGCCAGCCCACGCCGGTGTTGTAGGCGCAGAACGAGATTTCCCCCATCTGCGTGGCGTAGGGAATGATGCACATCTCGGTGCGCCGGAAATCGTAGGTCCAGAGATCCTGGAACCACATGCCGGCGACGAACATCATCAGCCATTCGTCGGACTTGCGGTCCTCGGGATCGGCCAGGCCGACGCCGCCAAGCTGTCCGCCGCTCTGCTTGTCGTACTTCTTGACCAGGTCCAGCAGGCCGAACCCCTTCGGGGCGCGGGACGGCGTGTAGTTACGCAGCAGGCTGAGCGCCGTCTGAATCTTCGTGAGCAGCGGCCCTCGCGCCGCGTCGCTGATCACGCGCGCATCCTGCATGAACCGGTCGACGTTGATGAACGACGGCACCGGCGCCCATGCCTTGGTCCGCTTGCTGACCATGAATGCGGTGCCGACGCCGCAATCCGGGTGGCATCCGCACTTCAACGTCCCCCAATCGGCGCCGGGCCCGTTCATCAGGTCTGTCACATCGGAGAACACGCTCGACGCGGAGAGCGGAAACCAGTCCCGCAGCGGCTCGGTGACACCGGTCTGCCGCTTCATGTCCTCGGCCAGGTGCGACAGCGTATACCGCTTGGCGTGGCGCTCCTCGTCGGTGATCGCCTCGTCCCTCCCGGTGAACGACACCGGCTGGAACGAGACGAAGCTGATCTTGTCGCAGTTCTCGAGCGCGAACTTGACGACCGGTCCCACCTGATCGTCGTTGACGGTCTTGATAATCGTCACCACGAGACAGACGTCGATCCCGGCGGCGTAGAGATGTTCGATCGCCCGCAGCTTGACGTCGAAGAGGTTTGCCACCTTCCGGTGGGAGTTGGGCTCCTCGCCGACGCCGTCGAACTGCAGGTAGGCGATCCGCATCCCGGCCTCGCGCGCTTCGCGCGCGAATGCGGGATCCTGGGCGAAGCGGATGCCGTTGGTGGCGGCCTGCACGCTGAAGTAGCCGATCTCGCGCGCATACCGCACCGCGTCCAGAAAGATCGGCGAGATGGTCGGCTCTCCCCCGGAAAACTGCACCGTCATCTGACGCCGCGGCTTGATGCTGATCGCATCGTCCAGCAGCTGCTTCACGTCGTCCAGCGTCAGCTCATGCACGTAGCCGACCTGGTTGGCGTCCATGAAGCACGGATCGCACATCATGTTGCAGCGGTTGGTCAGGTCGATCGTGAGCACCGCCCCACGGCCGTACTTGATGGACGAGGTGCCGTGATCGTGTAATTTTCCGGCTTCGGAGAGGTAATCGCGTCCCGGAAACAGCCCCTCGAGCCGCTTCAGGAAGGCCGGGTTGATCGCCAGCGTGTCCGTGAAGGTGCCGTGGGTCGGGCAGGTCTTTTCAATCAGCACGCGCCCGTCCCGCTCGAGGATGTGGGCCCGGATCTCGCCGACGTGCTCATTGACCAGCGTTTCCACGGACTGTTCGCCGGAGAGGATCCGGGTCCGCGCCTCGCGGACGCAGACCGGACAGAGCGAGTCGGTGGATCGGGGCCATCCGAGCGCCGGCTTCGACCGCTCCTGGCTCTTCGGCAGCGGCGCTGGGGCCCACTTCGGTTGAAACGGGCGAGACTTCACATGGCGGTTGACGAACTGTATTGCTGGCCACGCGAGCCGGGCTCCACCTGCGAGGACCTGCTCTATTGGCCTGAACACCTTCATCCGCTCAACCTCTCTGACAACCACGAACGTTTCTGAACGGAAATTCTATAACAACGCGCCGGCCCGCACGGATCGGCCAGACATCGTCGTGACGCTGGATACTTCCTGGGAGTTATCGAAGAGACTTGAAGGGAGAGCAACGATGCCTTCCACTTCTTCTCACACCTCTGCTGTGCCCGGCGATGGCATGCCGGCGAGAGTCGTAGCCCGATGGATCCCCGAGCGCGCGCCCTTGTCGATCGACTGGACCCGCAACCGCATCCGGAAGGCGGATACGGAATTTAATTTCAGGATCGCCGCACCGATGATCGCTTTCGCCCGGTCACGACGCCTTGTACAACAGGAGGATTAATGACGATGCAACCCCTGACGATGGCTGTCGCAATGACTGTGTCGGTGATGTTCACGGGGGCCCAGGCCCCTGCCAAGCCGGCGAAGCCGGCCCCTGCCGCGTCCGCGGCCCACGTGCTGCTGACCCCCGGCGACATGAAATGGGGGCCGGCCCCGCCCGTTCTGCCCCCAGGCGCGCAAATCGCTGTGCTCGACGGTGACCCGTCGAAGCCCGGCGCCTTCACGCTGCGTTTGAAGCTTCCCGACGGATACAAGATTCCGGCGCACTGGCACCCGACCGACGAGCACGTCACCGTCATCCAGGGCACGTTCAGGGCCGGCATGGGGGACAAGTACGATGACGCGGCGCTCCACGACTTTCCCGTCGGCTCGTTTCTGAAGATGCCGAAAACGATGCGGCACTTCGCCGTCGCCAAAGGCGAGGTGATCGTGCAGATCAACGGGCCGGGACCGTTCGTCGTGAACTACGTCAATCCGGCGGACGACCCGTCGAAGAAAGCCAGCCCGACGACTCACTAGGTTCCGGGCGTCCGCTCGCCGGCGCCAGCGCGGAACCTCCGCGCTGCGTCGGTGTAGCGGCGCTCGGCTCGTAGGTAGGGCTGAAGACTGAAGGCTTGAGCCGCCCCTAAGCTTCAGTCTTCAGCCCTACCTGTCGGGGTCCTAGAGCCGGCCGCGGCCGCCGCGACC
>JBDTSX010000057.1:0-13007 GCA_039930925.1 Acidobacteriota bacterium
GTTTCCAGAACAGCCCCTGGTAGGCGCCGGCCAGTCCGACCAGCGCGTAGACCACGCCGCTCAGTGGCGACACTTCGCCGAACCGCATCCCGAACAGCGCGGCGACCAGATCGACACGGGCCAGGCCGACCAGGCCCCAGTTGAGCGCACCAACGACGACGAGAACAGCGGCGACGACGTCAATCTGCTTCATCACTTCCTCCTGTATGCGCCGGACATTTCCGAACGGCATGCTTTGAATGTAATGCAAATAAATATGCTTACAAGTAAAATCATGGCCTGGGCTCAAGTCGTGTGAAGCACAGGACAAAAATGCCGCTGGATGTGAACAGCGGGAAAAAGAAGGAGGCTGTGATGTTGTCGCCGACCTTGAAGGACGGCTTGAGCGGCTACGAGATCGGCGCCAAGGTGCGCGCGCTGCGTCTCAAGAAGAAAATGGGGCTGGTCGAGCTCGGGCAGCACACCGGGCTGTCGCCGGCGCTGCTCTCGAAGATCGAGCGCGGACGGTTGTTTCCGACACTGCCGACCTTGCTGCGGATCGCGCTGGTCTTCAGCGTCGGCCTCGACTTCTTCTTCGCGAGCCCGCGCGAGAAGCCGCTCGTCGCCGTGGTCCGGCAAGCGGACCGGGTGCAATTGCCAGAGCGTCCCGGGACCGGCTCGATCGCCTACCGGTTCGAGTCGCTCGACTATCCGGCCACCGAGCGGCGGTTCAACTCGTATTACGCCGAGTTCCTCTCTACCGCGCGGACCGAACTGGAGCCGCACTCGCACCGCGGCGTCGAATTCATCTACGCGCTCGCCGGCACGCTCTCGGTGCTGATCGGCGAGGACGAGTACGTGCTCGAGGCCGGCGATTCGATGTATTTCGATTCGAGCATCGAGCACTCGTACCGGCGCAGCGCCGGCCGGACCTGCAGCGCGATCGTCGTCACGACCGGTTGACGGGCTACTCCTGGGACAGGCCTTCCCGGCTGCGCTGCAGGAAGTCGCGCTCGGCGGCGTTACCGCTGCGGGCGATCGCGGCGTCGTAGGCCGTCGCGGCCTCCGCGTCGCGCCCTAAACGGCGGAGCAGGTCGGCGCGAATCGCGTGAAACAGGTGATACCGATCGAGCGCCAGGCTGTCCACGACAGTGAGCGCCTTCGCCGGCCCATGGACCTCGGCCACCGCGACCGCGCGGTTGAGAGCGACGATCGGGCCTGGAGCGAGTGCCAGCAGCTGATCGTAGAGCTGCAGAACCTGGCCCCAGTCGGTGGCTCTGGCGACCGGCGCATCGCTGTGGACCGCGTTGATCGCCGCCTGAACCTGGTACGGGCCCGGCTGATTGCGCCGGAGACACTGGCGTACGATGGCCTGCCCTTCGCCGATCAGGAGGCGATCCCACCGGCCGCGATCCTGATCGGCGAGCCGGACCATCCCGCCGTCTGGGGTGAGTCGCGCGCCGCGGCGGGCGTCGATCAGCAGCATCAGCGCGAGCAGCCCCATCACTTCCGGTTGGTTCGGCATCAGCTCGGCGAGGAGTCGCCCGAGCCGGATCGCGTCGGCGCAGAGTCCGTCCCGAATCAGCCGATCGCCGGAGCTCGCCGTGTAGCCCTCATTGAAGATCAGATAGACGACGGCCAGCACCGCCTCGACCCGACCCGGCAGCTCCGCTGACGCGGGCACGCGGTAGGGAATCCGCGCATCGCGGATCTTGCCCTTCGCACGGACCAGCCGCTGCGCCATCGTCGGCTCCGGCACGAGGAACGCCCGCGCGATCTCACCGGTGCTGAGTCCTCCGACGAGACGCAGCGTCAACGCGACCCGCACGCTCAACGCGAGCGCCGGATGGCAGCAGGTGAAGATCAGGCGCAGCCGGTCGTCCTCCACGCCATCCTCCTCTTGCGCCGTGTCAGCGGCGTGCAGCAGCGCGGCCTGCGCGTGACGGTCCTCACGCGACCCCTCCCGCCGCAGCCGATCGATCACCCGGTTGCGAGCCGTGGTGATGATCCACCCCGCCGGGCTCGGCGGCAGCCCCGCGGAAGGCCACCGTTCCAGGGCGGCGATGAAGGCGTCCTGGACCGCCTCCTCGGCGACGTCGATGTCACCGAAAACACGGACCAGGACCGCCACCGCGCGGCCATACTCGGCGCGGAACACCCGTTCGATCTCGGAGGCCTGGAGCATGCGAAGGATCAGCGCGCGGCCTCGTCCATGAACGGCCGGACTTCGATCGGAAGCGTGGTCGCCCGGGCCAGCTTCCGTCCCCATTCGAGGGCCCCGTCAAGATCGGCCGCCCTGACGATCGTGAGCCCGCCGATGTGCTCCTTGCCCTCGGTGAACGGACCGTCGGTCATCAGCGCTTCGCCTTCCTGGACGCGCACCACCGTGGCGGTGGCGGGCGCGTGCAGCCCTGCCGAGAAGACCCAGGCGCCGGCCGCCTTCATCTCGGTGCGGACGGCGATGACGTCCTGCATGATTTTCTGAAGGGCCGGCGCCGGCGGCGGGTTCCCGTCGGGCTGGTAGATGCTGAGCAGATACTGTTTCACGATCATTTCCTCCTGATGTCCGTGTGCCAGCCTCATGCCGGCTCTCACTCTCTATACGAACGGGTTCTGCCCGGATCGACAGGGCCGCCACGGTCCGGCTGAAGCCGGACCCGAGAAGAACGCACGGGCACCTGAAGGGACCCCTAGTACAATAAAGCCTGACATTCATCCGCATCACGCCTCTCCCCAGGAGGGTTCATTGTTCCGACCACCGGTTGATCTCTACCGCCATCCTCGCAGGACGGGTTACGCGATCGCGGGCATGGCGGCGGCGCTTCTGGTCATTGGCGCCGCCTCGGCGCCGGTCCGTCTTTTCAGTGCGCGACCTGATGGCAGTGGCCAGGCCGCGCAGCCCCCGGCGGCCGCGGGCACGATCCGGATGGTACCGGATGGCGTTCAGGACAGCGCATGGCTGCAGGCGCTGCAGCAGGCTCAAATCGCGGGGATCCAGAGCACGGCCGCATTCCACGATTTCCGCTTCACCGACCGTCTCGCCGAGAGCGGCATCTCCTTCAAACAGCGCATCGTGGACGACGCCGGCAAGACGTACAAAGCCGCTCACTACGATCACGGAAACGGCATCGCGATCGCGGACGTTGACGGTGATGGCCTCCCCGACATCTATTTCGTGAGCCAGGTCGGGGGCAACCAGCTCTGGAAGAACGCCGGCGGCGGGAAATTCCAGGACATCACCGCCTCCGCGGGCGTGGGGGTGCCGGACAAGGTCAGCGTCTCCGCCTCGTTTGCCGACATCGACAACGACGGCGACGAAGACCTTTACGTGACCACGGTGCGCGGCGGCAACCGGCTCTTCCTGAACGACGGCCACGGCCGCTTCACCGACATCTCGGTGGCCTCCGGCGTCAATTACGTCGGGCACTCGTCCGCCGCCGTGTTCTTCGACTACGACCACGACGGCCGGCTCGACCTGTTCCTGGTCAACGTCGGCAAGTACACGACGAATACGATCGCCGGCGAGGGCTACAAATACTTTGTCGCCTTTGCCGATGCCTTTTCCGGCCACCTGATGCCCGAGCGCGCGGAACGCAGCATCCTTTATCGCAATACCGACGGAAAACACTTCGTCGATGTTTCGCGGCAGACCGGCCTGGTCGATCTTTCCTGGTCCGGCGATGCGAGCGTGGTGGACGTCAATGACGACGGCTGGCCCGACGTCTATGTGCTGAACATGCTGGGGGACGACCAGTACTACGAGAACGTCGGCGGAAAGCGGTTCGTCAAGAAGAGCCGGCAGGTGTTCCCGCGGACGTCGTGGGGTGCGATGGGGATCAAGGTGTTCGACTTCAACAACGACGGCCGCCTCGACATCTTCATCACCGACATGCACTCCGACATGAGCGAGCCGATCGGCCCGGAGCGCGAGAAGCTGAAGTCCACCATGCTGTGGCCGGAGTCATTCCGCGGAAACGGCAGTACCAGCATCTGGGGCAACTCGTTCTTCCTCAAGGAGGGGCCCGGCAAGTACCGTGAGGCCTCCGACGCGATCGGCGCGGAGAACTACTGTCCCTGGGGCGTCAGCGTGGGGGACCTCAATGCCGATGGCTACGACGACGCGTTCATTGCCTCCGGGATGAATTACCCCGAGCGCTACATGATCAATTCGGTGAAGCTCAACGACCGCGGGCAGAAGTTCGTCGACGCCGAGTTCGCGCTGGGCGTCGAGCCGCGCACCGGCGGGCTGACCACGCCGTGGTTCGAGCTGGACGCGTCGGGCAAGGACAGGAATCATCCGGATGCGGCCGGGGCGACGGGACATGTGACGATCTGGGGCGCGCGCGCCTCCCGCTCCGGCGTGATCTTCGACCTCGACGGCGACGGCGATCTCGACATCGTGACCAACGAGTTCAATGCGGCGCCGATGGTGCTCGTCAGCAACCTGTCGGAGAAGACGCGGGTGCACTACGTCGCCGTGAAGCTCACCGGCACGACCTCGAATCGCGACGGTCTGGGGGCGCTCGTCACGGTCACCGCGAAGGGCACGTCGTACCTGAAGGTGTTCGACGGCAACTCGGGATATCTCTCGCACAGCATCTCGCCGCTGTACTTCGGCCTCGGCGCCGCGGAGGTGGTGGACGGCATCGAGGTCGTCTGGCCGTCTGGGAAGAAGCAGACGGTGCAGCCTCCGTTCAAGATGAATTCGGTGATTGAGGTGCGAGAGCCGTAGTCCGCGGCTGCGTGTCTCTGGCCGGAGATCACCAGGCCGGGCGACATCTCTCGTGAAGAGAGGAGCGCGATGGTGCGGCTTCAGCCGGACGATCGTCCAGCCGCCGGCGGCTTTACCGGCCGGTAGCCGGCGTCGGCGTATTCCGGGGCCCGAGGGATGAACTGTGCGTCGAAGCGCGGATCCGGTGCATTCAGCGTGTTCGTCTCCGCGTTGACCGTGCCGCGGAGATCGTTGACCTCGCCGTGGATGAACGATTTCTGGACGCCGGCGCCCTGAAGAATATCCAGCTCGTAGCGGGGTCCGGCTGAAATCCCTCCACCGAGCGTGTTCTTCCAGAAAATCGTGCTCACATACGTGCTGCCACTGCCTCCATCGTCCACACCATTCCAGTTGCCCGTGAACGTGGTGCGGCTGACGGTCGCGCGCGAGCCTTCGAACACCGTCATCGCTCCGGAGCCGTGCTCCGGATGGTACTCGCCGCCGGTCAGCAGGCCCACGTAGTCCACGCCCAGGTTGGCGAGATTGCCCGCGAACAGGCAGTTCTCGATCGTGGCCCGGCTGCCGTGCAGGAGATCGAGCGCGGAGCCGGTGACCTGGGTGCGGTTGTTGCGGAAGATGCAGTGGCGAAAGAGCACCGAGTCCTGGGTCTGGCCCAGGTGCTCGACCGAGACGCCGCCGCCGCAGGGACTGGTGTAGTTGGCGGAGATTTCCACGTGCTCGATCGTCGGATACGACCGCGCGTAGATCTTGATGCCGCCGCCGTCGAGATAGAAGAACGGCGTCTTGCGGACGTCGTCCGATTCGATCGGGGACTTGTCGCCGGTGCCCGTCGTGAAATTGTTGGCGCCGGTGACCTTGAATCCGCGAAAGACCGTCTTGCGCGAAATGCCGTCTCCGAAATAGACCACGTGGTTCACGACCGCCGGGTAGCTCGGGGCGCCGGACTCGGTGATTTCGGGATTGCCGGCCGTCAGCGTCACCGGTCCGACCGCCTCGAGCGTGATCCCGTCGTGCCGGGCGTTCAACCAGATCAGCGCCTGTCCGCGTGCGGGTGGCCGGTAGGTGCCGGCGTGGACGTAGACGATTTTGTTGGTGGGATCTCGCGCGGCAGCTTCCAGCGCATCCTGGATCTGAGTCCCCGGATACACGTGGTGTCCGTCCGTGGCGGGTTCGGGCCGCGCGCTGCCGGGCTTCGCGGCCGTGTCCTGCGAGGCCCAGCCCCGCACCGGCACCGCGGCTGCAGCCAGCAGCAGCCGGAGGAAAGCACGCCGATGATCCTGCCGAGTCTTCATGGAACGTCGAGACCGCGCCTTAGCCGGCGGTTCGGGCGCGGAACAGCAGGTAACCGATGATGATGGCGATGGCGATGAGCGCGAGGCGGGCCATCCCCATCATGCTGGTATGCGCGACGTGACGCGTCCCCTTCGGCTTGATGCCGGTGACCGCTGCGATCGCCGCAACGATGACCGCGAGTCCGAGCCACGCCAGCCAAGTCATGCCTGCATGTTACAGGAAACCGACTGCAACCGTCCGGCTGAAGCCGGACGAATGCGTTTCGACGCTGCTGCCGGATGGACCCCCCTGGCCTACAATGATCCAATGCGACATTGCATCGATCGAGTGGTCGATCTCCTCGACCCCAGCCTGAATCAGCTGCACAACATGGACACCGCCGAGGCGCGTCGCCGCGTGCTCGACGGCGACGCTGCGGCGGTCCGTGCCATCGACGGATCGTTCGCGCTCGTCACGGTGGACGGCATCAGGGTGCGAATGGCGCGGTCGCTCGATCGGCCGATGCGATATTTCCTGGCCAAGCGCACCGAGGGCCCGGCCCTGATCGTGGCCGACCGCATCGACACGCTGCAGCGCGCGCTGGACGACGCCGGGCTCGGCGATCAGTTTCATCCGAGCTACACCCGCATGATCCCGGCCCACTACATCGTCGAGCTCGCGCTCGTCGGGTGCCCCGATCCGGACCCGACCTACACGCGCTTCTTCACGCCCGAGCGCGGAACGCTGCCGGCGGATCTGGACGAAATCGGCCGCCGCTATATCGGCGCGCTGTCGGACGAAATCGCGAAATGGCTGCAGGGCATCGATCAACGAGCCGGCTCCGCGGAGCCGATTGGAGTCAGCTTTTCCGGCGGAATCGACAGCGGATCCGTCTTGGTCCTCGTTTACCACACCATGCTGCGCCTGGGCATGTCACCGGCAAGGCTCAAGGCGTTCGTGCTCGATCTCGGGGACGGCCCCGACGTGAAGCAGGCTCGCGCGTTCCTCGCCGCGCTCGGTTGGTCGATGTTCCTCGAGGAGATCGCCGGCGCGGCGGACGACCTCGACGCGGAGCAGACGCTGCGCGTGCTCGAGGATTACAAGCCGCTCGACGTCGAATGTGCCGCGATGGGGCAGCTGTTGTGCAAGGGCATCCGCGCGCGCTACCCGGAGTGGCGTCATCTGGCCGACGGCGACGGCGGCGACGAGAACCTGAAGGACTATCCGATCGAAGACAATCCCGAGCTCACGATCCGCAGCGTCGTGGACAACCTGATGCTGTACCACGAAGGGTGGGGCGTCGGCCGGATCAAGCACTCGTTGACCTACAGCGGCGGCCTCAGCCGCAGTTACGCGCGCACGTACGCGCCCGCCCGGCAGTACGGGTTCAGCGGCTTCAGCCCGTATACACGACCCGATGTGATCGAAGTCGCCGAAGGGGTCCCGTTTGCGGCACTGACGGCGTACGACGTCCCGGCACTCTATGCGCTGAAGGGGGAGATCGTGCGCCGCGGGGTCAAGGCGGTCACCGGACTCGACATGCCGGTGTTCCCGAAGCGGCGCTTTCAGCACGGCGCCGCCCCCGTTGACACACTGCGCCAGCGCCTTGGGCAGCCGGAGCGCGACTACCGTCGCGCCTTCGAGCGCCTGCATGCGTGAGGGGGAGTCTTATCCGGCGGCGCCGTCCGCGCGGGACCGATTCGTGCTCGAACGGCGCGGACCGCACCCTCAGCACGATCCCTGGCGCCACCAGGGCCTGATCCTCGAAGACGAGAGAACCGCCGACGGCGGTCGTGCTCGCGTCGCGACCGTGCTGCTGACCGGTCGCGAGTGTCCGTGGCGCTGCGCGATGTGCGACTTGTGGACCTACACAATCGCCAGCGACACGCCGGCAGGGGCGATCCCGGCGCAGCTCGAATTGGCCCGGCTGGCGCTGCGCGGCCAGGCCACGCCCGTCACCGGGATCAAGCTCTATAACGCGGGCAGTTTTTTTGATCCCCGCGCGGTGCCCGAGGCAGACTACGACGCGATCGCGTTGACGCTTGCCGGCCTCTCGCTCGTGATCGTCGAATCGCATCCGGCGCTGGCCGGCCGCCGGGTCGATCGGTTGCTCGCCGCGCTCGACCGCCAGCGCGGATCCGGCGACCCGCCGCAGCTGGAAGTGGCGATGGGCCTGGAGACGGCGCACCCGATCGCGCTCGATCGATTGAACAAGCGGTTCACGATGGACGGCTTTGCGCGAGCCGCGCACGCACTCCGCGCGCGTGATGTGGCCGTCCGTGTGTTCCTGCTGATCAGCCCGCCGTTCGTGCCTCCCAGCGAGCAGGACGAGTGGCTGCTGCGTTCGGTTGACGCGGCGTTCTCCTGCGGCGCGTCGGTCGTGTCGCTGGTGCCCACGCGATCGGGCAACGGCGCCGTCGAGCAGCTCGCCGCGTCAGGCTGGTTTCATCCGCCCGACCTCGACGACGTCGAGCGCAGCTTCGCGCTGGCGCTGGAGCACGCGGAGGGACGCGGACGGGTGTTCGTTGACGTCTGGGATCTCCAGCGGTTCGAGTCCTGCCCGTGCTGCGCTGGCGCACGACGCGATCGGCTCCAGGCCATGAACCTCGAGCAGCGCCTGCGTCCCCGGTACGCGTGTCCCTCCGGCGACCACGCGGTTCCGCAATGACCCCGGCGCCGGGATTGCGCATTGACGCGGACGTCGCGGTCGTCGGCTCCGGCTTCGCCGGCTCGCTCGCGGCCCTCGCGCTGCTGCGACAGGGAAAGCGCGTGGTCCTCGTCGAACGCGGCCGTCATCCACGATTCGCGATCGGGGAGTCCTCGACGCCTCTCGCCAATCTCCTGGTCGAGGAGTTGGCCGATCGCTATAACCTGCCGAGGATTCGACCGTTCTCGAAGTGGGGCACCTGGCAGCGCGCGCGTCCGGACGTGGCGTGCGGGCTGAAGCGCGGGTTCACGTTCCTCTTCCACGACCGCGGCGCTGATTTCGAGGACGATGCCGATCACCGGCGGCAGTTGATGGTGGCGGCGAGTCCGCACGACGAAATCGCCGATACCCATTGGTACCGGCCGGCGTTCGATCAGGCGCTGGCGGAGGAGGCGCAGGCCGAAGGGGCCGTTTACCTCGATCTGACGGCACTGGATCGGTTTCGTGACGGGGGCGGCCGTACCATCCTCGAAGGGCAGCGCGAGGGACGCGCAGTCCGGGTCGACGCGCAATTCGTGATCGATGCGAGTGGGCCGCGAGGCTTCCTGCACCGCGCGCTGGCGCTCGAGGAGGCGCCGTGCCGGTGGCTTCCACCCACGCAGGGGCTCTATTCGCATTTCGAGGGAGTCGAGCAGTGGGATCGACTACGGCCGACGACGGAGGCTCCGCCGTACCCCGTGGACGCTGCAGCCGTCCACCATGTATTTCCCGGCGGATGGATCTGGGTGCTGCGTTTCAACAACGGGATCACCAGCGCGGGCGCCGCGTTGAGCGATCCACTGGCCGCCGGGACCTGTGCCGCCGCGGGGGCCGCGGGATGGAACCGGCTACTGGCTGCCTTGCCGTCGGTCGCGGATCAGTTCCGTCCGGCGCGGGCGGTGATTCCGTTCGTGCATGCACCGAGGTTGGCGTTTCGCAGCGCACGCGTGTCCGGTTCCGGGTGGGCGCTTCTGCCCTCGGCCGCCGGAGTCATCGATCCGTTGCTGTCCACCGGGTTTCCACTGACGCTGCTCGGCGTTCTCCGCCTCGTCGATCTCCTGGGACGCACGTCGCCAGGCCGCGAACGCGACGATGGGCTACGTCAATACGAGCGGACGACGCGGGCGGAGCTGGACACGACCGAGCGTGTGGTCGCGGCGTTGTACGCGACGATGGGCGACGCTGCGCTGTTCAAGCGGTTTGGGCTGCTGTATTTCGCGGCAGCGAGCTTCAGCGAGGCGGTGCGGCGCCTTGGCCGCCCGGAGCTCGCGCCGGGGTTCCTGCTCTCTGCGCATCCGGTGTTTGGTCCGGAGCTCGAAGCGTGCGCATTGCTCGCCATCGCGGCGCCTCGAGGAGCGGCGCGCCGCGCGCTCGAGGCCCGAATCGACCGCGCGATCGAGCCATTCGACACGGCCGGTCTTCTCGATCGCAGCCGTCGCGACTGGTATCCCGTTCTCGCCTCGGATCTCCAGGCGTCGGCGGCGAAGCTGCACGCCACGCCGGGCGAGATCCTTCTACTGCTGGAGCGCAGCGGCATGCTGCCGGCCACCACACCGGGTTCAATCAACGACAGCCGCCTGTCTTGAACAGGAGATCAGGAGGCCCAGTCTGTTTGGGTGCAAAGAGAGCCTTTGGATCGGTCTGCGCTCCGGGCGTCTTCCCCTCAGGCCGACAGCCGTCGGCGCAGATCCGCGACGGCCGTGCGCCAGGCGTTCGCATCCCCCTCGGCCCAGACCTCTGGAAGCTCAGAATCCTCTCCCAGCACGCGGTCGAGTGCCGCAGCGGCCCGCGTCAGGAGCGCGGCGGACGGCTTGAACGGGTGCGCGGCGACCCAGTCGTCCACCTTTCTCGTGTAGGCGTTGTTGTAGCCGGGATTGCCCTGCAGCCGCGCCAGCACTTCGCATGCGGCGAGCGCATTGCAGCCGGTGTCCTGATCGACGTACTCGTCACCGAGCTCCTCGATCTCACCGAGCGCCGACTCGACGAGCGACAGATCGTCCACGTCTTCCAACCCGTACGCCCAGTCGTTTGCCTCGTCGTTGTCGAAGGCCAGCTCTCCCCACGCCCCCATATTCATGGTGCTCCTTGCGCTGTCTCGGCGTTAGAAGCGGTTCAGAACGCCTGACGTCCGGCTGAAGCCGGACGCTACTGGTGGTTTGAGCCGGACGCCACTGTTGGGCGTCCGGCTTCAGCCGGACGTCAGGCATCAGTTCCGGTGGCGTCCGCGACACAGTGCGTCGAACGGCATCGCGGCGGGTCACGAGGCACGCCGCGCCGTACGCCGCACACGGCTCGCCCACTGCACGTACACTATTAGCACACCGCGTCAGCTCTGTAGCCTGGCAGCGCCGCGACCCGGGCGTCAGGCTTCTGGCGCAGCGGAAATGAAATTCAACAGGAGGACGCGCATGAGCGAACGTCAGGTGCTGGCCAATCAGGCAAGGATTCTGCGAAACCAGGCGAAGCTGCTCGCCAACCAGAGCAAGCTCGATCAAGTGATCAAGAACCAGAAGGAGATCAAGTCGAACCAGACCAGCATCCTCGCCAACCAACGGAAGCTCGATCAGGTGCTCCGCAACCAGAAGACGATCGAGACGAACCAGACGAAAATCCTGTCCCGAATCGGGAGTCGATCGCCGTTGGTACGCTGACGGCCCGGCTGAAGCAACGATTAGCGATTCGCGATTCAGCGATTAGCGATTCAGCGATTAGCGATTCAGCGATTAGCGATTTCCGGAGATGAGTGATGAGCGATCAGTGATGAGCGATTGAACCTCTTCATTGTTCTCATCTCCAAGAGGTTCGCTATCGGTCCGACCACGAACAGCGCGTAGAACGGCGCGTGCACGAACTCCATCAGCCGGAAGACCGCCTCCACCGCGGCGATCAGGAACACCACCAGCATCTGCCCCGATCGGCTGCGCACGGTCGTCTTCGGGTCGGTGATCATGAAGAAGATGAAGAGCTGATACATCGGTCCCGTAATCGGCGCGATTTCGCTGACCAGCGGGTGGCCGGTGACGCTCGCACGCAGCACCGCGAACAGCAGGAACGAGGCGACGTAGGCCAGCGTGATGTGCAGCCGGCCGACCGATCGGAGGATCAACGCGCCGAACACCCACACGATCACCATTGGCAGCAGGTTGTTGCCCCACTGCACGCTGAGGCTCGCCACGCTGTCGGGAGCGAGCACCAGCAGCGCGACGATGCCGAAGTTGGTCGGGTTCCAGAGATGCCGGTCACCGACGCGGAGGACGTACTTCGACATGATCGAGATGGCCGAGCACAAGGCGTAGGGCCAGAAGGCGGGCGAGCGGACCAGGATGCCGACGCTGATCCCCGAGATGTAGGCGCTCGCGAGGTGCGGCCACTTGCGGTAGAGGACCCGGACGACCACCAGCTCGACGGCCATCGAGGTGGCGATGGCGAGCAGCGTGCGCGACCAGCTTTCGAGAAACCCGAACGAGATCTGCCCCGCGATCAGCACCGTCGTGATCAGCGCCGGCGCGAGATAGCGCTGGTCGAACCGCGCGCGGCGAGGCACTTCCGGTGTGGCGGAGGGCGACATTCCGGTGACAGCGTCGATGGTCATGCCGGCTCCTCGATTTTGTGCACCCGGTTCGGCTCCGGCCGGGTCAGCGTCTGGGTCTTCCCGGACGGCCACCGCACCACGGCTTTCTCGACCGTCGGGTTGGCGCCCAGGCCGAAGTGGAGGCGGCGCTGGTTCTGCGAGCAGAATCCAGACCCGCCGGAGACTTCCTGGACCTGCTGCTGGCCGTTCCAGAACAGCGTCACCTGCGCGCCGATCGCGCCACGGTTCGTGCAGGGTGCGGCGGGGGCGCCGGGCCGGCAGCCGCCCTCGAGGTCGAACCCGATCCAGGCGCGGCCTGGCGCCACCTCGTTGTGGTACAACAGGAGCGGTCCGCGCTGGTTGGCGACGACGACGTCGAGCACGCCGCGGTTCGAAAGATCGGCGAGCGCGACCGAGCGTCCGTCGTAGCGGTCGGTGACGCCGACCATCTGGGCGACGTCCACGAGCCGGCCCGCGCCGTCGCTGACCCAGACCCGCTTCGGCTGATAGCCGGCCAGGCTGCGGCTGCCCATCGCCGGCCAGTTCTTCGCGTCGGAAATCACCAGCTGATTGCCCCCGGCGACTTTCGAGAAATCGTACCAGTAGCTTTCTTTCCGCGAGGCCGAGACGTAGCCGTTGACGAGATAGAGATCGAGGAAGCCGTCGTTGTTGAGATCGCCGAACTGCGCGCCGAAGCTCCAGCCGCCCGAATCCACGCCCATCGAGCGCGCCAGGTTCTCGTACTTCGGCACTCCGCCGCCCGCGTT
>JBDTSX010000058.1:0-13003 GCA_039930925.1 Acidobacteriota bacterium
TGACGACGACCAGCGCGCCGGTCAGCGTGGACTTCGGCAACGATCACATGTACGTCGCCGGGGCGACCACGGTCGACTCCTTCGTCATGCGCCGGCGCAGCGTGGAATGGATGGACGGCACCAGCTGGCTGGCGCTGGCTGGCGGCGGACTTCCGCCGGACGGCAGCACGGCCCAGGTCGGCGTCATCAGCCAGCGGCGCCTGCTCATCACCCTGAAGACCGATCCGGATCCGGGTACCGTGGACATCGTGCCGCTTCACGACGGGGCGGTGACTGGCGCCACGCCAACGGCGGTGTCCGCGCCGGCAGGCACGCTCACGCCGTTTGGCTTTGCCACCTATCCCGACGGCACAGCGGTCATCACGCTGGCCCATTCCGACCAGGATGGACTGTTCCGCAATGGCGCCTTCACGGCGGTCATCGCTGCCGGCCAGGGAGCGCCCTGCTGGATGACCCGGGCGGGACAATATCTCTTTACCGCGAACACCGCCAGCAAGACCATCAGCCGGCTGATCGGGACCGGGACGCACGTGTTCGTGGACGACGCCGTGGCCGCCACTATCACCCCCGGCGGCGGGCCGACGGATCTTGACGCCGAGGATGGTGTCCTGGGCGTGATCGACCGTGGCGCCGGACAGGCTCACCTCTCGCTGTTCACCTACAACACGTTCGGTGAGCTCGCGGCAAGCGGTGCCCCGATTAGCCTCGGCGCCGCGAACGCCAACGGCGTGGCGATCATGGCGGCGACCGATCGGGACGACGACTGAACGCCAGAGCAGCGCTCGTCGAGTCCGTGTCTCGAGAAATCTTCACCCTCGTCGACTGAGCCGGCCTGATGGCATTTTCATAAACGGACGCGTGGGGGGAATCGCCCGATGCCCACGGCGGGCTTCGGCCCGGTTCCCCCACCGCGATGGGCAGGGCGGCTTCGCCTGAATCGTGTTCGCGCCGCCATGACATGATGCGGCTGATGCCTGAATTACCCGAAGTCGAGGCGGTCCGCCGGCGGCTCGAGCCGGCCATGCGCGGCGCGCGCATCGAGCACGTCCTGCTGCGGCGCAAGAATCTGCGCCAGCCGTTTCCCGCCACGTTCGTCTCGCGACTCGAAGGGCGGCGGATCCGATCGGTCGATCGCCGCGGGACGTACCTGCTGGTCGCGCTCGACTCGGGTGACACGCTGCTGATGCACCTGGGCATGTCGGGCTCGTTCCGGATCGGTCGCAGCGTAAACCGCCGGAGTCCGGCCAAGGCCGCCGCCGCCGACGGCCACGATCATGTCGTGTTCACGTTATCGGGAGGGGTCACCGTCACGTTCAATGACCCACGGCGTTTCGGCGTGATGGACGTGCTGGCCGAAGGAGCCGCCGCGGCCCACGGGGCGCTCGGGGCGATGGGGCCGGAGCCGCTCGGGGCGTCGTTCAGCGCTGACACCCTGGCGCGATCGCTGGCGGGCAAGCGCGTCGCCCTGAAGGTGGCGCTGCTCGATCAACGCGTCGTCGCCGGGCTTGGCAACATCTACGCGAGCGAAGCGCTGCACCGCGCCGGGCTGTCGCCGTTGCGGCGATCGTCAACGCTGGCGACTGCGGCGGGACGTCCACGGCCTGGGGCGGTGCGGCTTGCGGACGCGATCAAGGCGGTGCTGCGCGAGGCGGTTGCCCGGCAAGAGCGTCCGTACCGGGCCGGCCGCTTCCGCGTCTACGACCACGCGGGGGAGCCGTGCCCGACGCCCGGGTGCCGCGGCACGATTCGCCGGATCGCGCAGGCGGGCCGTTCGTCGTTCTACTGCGCGGTGTGCCAGCGCTGATCGCGATTCGCACCTGGTCAACCACATCGTCGTCGGCGGCGGAGCACCGGGCGAGCACTGCGCCGGCGAGCTGGCCGAACGCGGACTGCGGGTCGCCATCATCGAACGCCAGCTCGTCGGGGGTGAATGCTCGTATTGGGTGCTCGGCGACACCATCCAGCCGTTCCCGACCTTCTCGGAAATTTATGTCGCGGCGCTGAAAACGCTCGCCCGCGACATTGCGGCCGCGCGCGGTCCGTCACTGCAACCCACGGCGGCGGCGACCTGACCCCTCACTGCTTACGGGATTCGCACGCTTCCCTTACGGCTTCCATTTCTCTACCGCGTCATCTCTGGTCTCGACCACGACGTCGAGTCCAGATGAAATGCTGTAGAGGATAGGTCAGGGGATGCACCACCTCTCGGCCAGACCGTCAATCACTGATTCGGGTAGGATCGTTGGATGACGTTCCTGCGATCCCGCCTTGCCAGTTGCAGCTTGTTCGCCTGCCTGCTTGCCGTCGGCGTGGTGGCCCTTGCCCAGAGCCCGGCGCCTGGACGCGAAACGTCCGTTGAATCGGTAGCTTCGTTCAACGTGTCTCAGCAGATGCCGGTCGATCCCGAAGTCGTGGTGGGGACCCTGCCGAACGGGCTGCGCTACTACGTGCGCGCCAATGCGAAACCGGTCCGCCGCGCCGAGCTGCGCCTGGTCGTCAAGGCCGGGTCGGTGCTGGAAGACGACGACCAGCAGGGGGTCGCGCACTTCGTCGAGCACATGGAGTTCGAAGGGACGCGGCATTTTCCGCGGCAGGGGATCGTCGATTTCCTGTCGTCGCTCGGCTTGAGCATCGGCGCCGATGCGAACGCCGCCACCAGCTTCGACGACACGCAGTACACGCTGCGCGTGCCGACCGACGTGCCCGGCGCGCTCGATCGCGCGCTGCTCGTGCTCGAGGACTGGGCGCAGGGGGCCACGTTCGACCAGGACGGCATCGATCGCCAGCGCGGCATCGTCCTGTCCGAATGGCGGATGAACCTCGGCGCAGGCGAGCGGACGGCGGACAAGATCCGCCGCGTGCTGCTCGAAGGCTCGCGTTATGCGGATCGTCCGCCGATCGGCAAGCCTGACGTCCTGGCACGGGTGCCGCGCGCGGCGCTGACCCGCTTCTATCGCGATTGGTACCGGCCCAACCTGATGGCCGTGGTGGTCGCGGGCGACGTCAACCGCGAAGCGGTCGTCGACATGATCAAGCAGCACTTCTCGTCGCTGACGTCCCCCTCGCCGGAGCGGCCGCGCCCGGCGTTCGACGTGCCGGACCATCAGGGCACGCGATACGCCGTCGTGACCGACAAGGAGACCACCGCGACGCAGGTCGAGCTCACCGACCTCCGGCCGGCGCGCAATCAGGGGTCGGTGGGCGGCTATCGAGCGCTGATGGTGGACCAGCTGTTCGCGGCGATGCTCGGCGCCCGGCTCGACGAGCTCAGCCAGCGCGAAAACCCGCCGTTCCTCAAGGCCGCCGCGGATCGTTCGCTGTTCCCGATGCCGCGAACCAAGGACGAAGCCATCCTCCAGGCACTGGTGTCGAACGACGGCGTCACGCGCGGCCTCGACGCTCTGGTGACGGAGCTCCAGCGCGTCGAGAAATTCGGGTTCACCGATACCGAGCTCGCTCGGGCGAAGCAGGCGATGATGGCCGGCTACGAACGGGTGGTCACCGAGAGCCCCGACCGTGAGTCCTCGAGCCGGGCCGACGAGTACACCAGGAATTTCCTTCAGGATGAAGCGCTGCCGACGATCTGGCAGGAGCTCGCCTTCCATCGCCGATTCATCCCGGAAATCACCCTGCGCGAGATCAACGCGCTCACGGACGACTGGTTCCCCGATCAGAATCGTGTCGTGATCGTCTCCGCGCCCGATGCTGCCGGTGTCGCCCTGCCGGATCAGACGCAGCTCGCCGCCGTGGTCAAGACCGCGGAGGCGAAGCGGCTCGAGCCATACGTGGACGCCGGGGCCGGGCAGGCGCTCCTCGATGCGGCGCCGCGGCGCGGGTCGATCGTGAAAACCACCCCCCGTCCCGACGGGATCACCGAGTGGACGCTGTCGAACGGCGCCACCGTGGTGCTCAAGCCGACCACGCTGAAGGAAGACCAGATCCTGTTCCGTGCGGTGGCCCGGGGCGGGACGTCTCTTGCGTCCGATGCGGAGTTCACCGCCGCTCGCTCCGCCGATGATGTCGTGCCGGCCGGTGGGGTCGGCCAGTTCGACGCGGTCATGCTCGACAAGATCCTGGCCGGGAAGGCGGTTGCCGTATCGCCGTTCATCGGTGAAGTCGAGGAAGGCATGGCCGGCGGGAGCACACCGCAGGATCTCGAGACCATGTTCCAGCTCCTCTACCTGCGATTCACGCAGCCGCGCGCCGATCCGACCGCGTTCGCCGCGATCGCATCGCAGGCCAGGGGACTGCTCGCGAACCGCATGGCCAGCCCGGACGTCGTGTTCGATCAGACCATCGACGCGGCCCTCAGCCGCAACAGTCCGCGGCGGCAGCCGGAGACCCCGGCCACGGTGGACCAGTGGAATCTCGCCAGGTCACTGGCCTTTTACAAGGCGCGCTTCGCGGATGCCGGACACTTCACGTTCGTCTTCGTCGGCAGCTTCACGCCCGAGACGATCCAGCCGTTGGTCGAAACCTACCTCGCCAGCCTGCCGGCCACACCGGTCCACGAGACCTTTCGCGACCTCGGCATCGCACCGCCCACGGGGGTGGTCGACAAGACCGTCCAGATGGGCATCGCTCCGAAGAGCCAGGTCGGGATCGTCTTCGCCGGATCGTTCGAGTACGACGACGCCCACGTGCTGGCGCTCCGGACGATGGCGCTGCTGCTGCAATCGCGGCTGTTCGACAGCATCAGGCAGGAGCTCGGCGGCACCTACAGCATCACTGTCACTCCGAGCGCGACCAAGATTCCGCGGCCTGAATACAGCGTGCGGATCGAGTGGACCTGCGATCCGGCGCGAACGGCGACGCTCGTCCAGCGGGTCTTCCAGGAGATCGAGTTCATCAAGAGCTCGAATCTCTCGCGGGATCAGGTGGGGCGGATCCACGACGCGCTGACGCGCGAGTACGAGCTGAACAGCCAGGACAACGGTTACTTTCTCAACGAGATTGCCCGCCGCTACAGCAACGGCAGCGTCGCCGGGGCCAGTATGCCGGACCAGATCGCCGCGCTGACCGGCCCCGCGATTCAGCAGGCCGCGCAGACGTATCTGAACGCGGGCAACTACGTCAAGGTCACGCTGATGCCGGCGGGGCAGTAGCCGCGACGCCGGCCGGGGTTCGCAGCAGGCGAGTGCTCCGGCGAATGAGGGGATCGCAGGCCGACGGTCGCCGCTGGCTGGGTGCCGCTTTCCGCCGCCGGCTCGATCCCAGCTTCGGCGGTGACGCTCGGCCTGCGCCCGGTTCATCCGGCGTATTCGAAGTGCATCGGATCCGGAGTGGAGAAACCCTTGCCCCACCGGAACCTGAAGGCCTCGAACAGCGCGACGATCCGTGGATCCATCGACCCGGTGGTGTTCTGACCGTTCTCGAAGACATTCAGATCGATGGCGATGCCGAGGCTGTGCTCCGACATGTTTCTCGCGGCGGCGGGATTGCCCGGGATCTTCTTGCCGCGGAAACATCCCATCCCTTCCGTCTCGAAGAGGAGATCGTTCCACCCGAGGTCGGCGATCGCTTGAAACGCCGCTTCGAAGGCCGGCTGGACCGCCGCCAGGCCGTTCAGCTGCGTCAACGATCGCGCGCTGGCCGGTGATGGAAATTTCGCGCGAAGCTGCAGCCCGCGCAGTGAGATTGGCGCGATCAGCCCGAGCGATGACAGATACGCGCCGTCGCACTCGGTGAGCGGCTTCTGCGTCCGTCCCGAGTCAACCTCCGCCAGCCGCCGCCGCCACGCCCCCTGCACCTGCCCGCGCTCCGCGGCGATATTGATCGGGTGCGGGATCGTGAACGGATCGCTGTAGAACGGTGCGCCGGCCGGCCGGCTGGGGGATGTGTCGCGGCCGGTCTCGAGCCGCCAGAGGCGTCCAGGCGACCCGGCTTGCCAGGCCCGGAACTTGGCGCGGTATGCCGGCGCATCGACGGTCGCGTCGGTCAGGCGTCGCGCCGAGATCAGCTGCGACGTCTGGGCGCTCAGCCCGGGCACCCCCGCGGTGAAGGGCGTGACGAACGAAGGCGATGCCGGCAGCCAGAAGTCGGTTCCGCTGCTGGTCACCACTTCACTTCGCAACCCCTGCATCAGCAGCCAGCCGATGTTTTCAAGCGCGAACGCCTCGTCCTCGCTTCCGGCGAGGCGCGCCAGCTCACGGAAATGGCCCGGAACACCCAGCAGCGTGCGAGGCGCGAGGATGACGGGACGCGGCACCGCGCGGCCGAACGCGCGCGTCAGGTCTGCGTCGCGGTTGTACGAGTGCGGCGGACGCACCAGGTGCGCCGGCGTATAGCGCAGGCGCTGGAGTACTTCCGTCAGCGCCGCGTCGCCAAACGCGGCGGCGATCGGGCGCAGCGCGGTCATCCCGGCACTACCGAACGCCGCGATTCCGGCGCTGTCCACACCGGCCGCCCGAAGCGCGCGTTGCGAGACGGCGTCGCCGTCCGTCGCCGGCTGCGGCCACTGCGTGGCGGCGGCGACGGCCACCGGGTTGGGCGGCGTGCGGAAGATCGCGGCGCTGGTATTTCGTGTGTAAGGGCGCGCGTTCGGCGGCGCGTATGCGTCCTCGGCGGCTGCCGGCGCCGCAGCTGCCGGCGCTGCGGCCCCGGCTGTCTGTGCCGGGCCGGGAGCAGCACCCGGCCTGGCCGGCGGCGCGTCGGAGCCTCCAGGTTTGCGCGGCTCAGCCGTCAGCCAGTCGTCATTCTCGACACAGACCGGACGGACCGAAGCAGCGGGAGGGCGCGACGCATTCGGTACCTCGGCGGCGATGCTGTCGAGCAGCAGCGGCGAATACTGCGCCGGAATGTCGTTGTGCGCGACGGACGTCTGCTGCACGCGGAACCGGTTGACCAGGGCTGCCCCGCCGGTGGCACGAGCCACCGCGCGCTGGATCGCCTCGTGAAGCCGGCGCGAACGCACCTCGGTCGTGACCAGGTGCCACTGCCCGTTGCGGTAGATCCACGAGCCCGGAGGCTGGTAGGTGAGCTTGCCGTTCCGGCCGGTCAGCCACCGTCCGGCCGGATGCGCGGCCGCTGGCGCGCTGCTGCCGGTATAGAACACTCGCAACCCGGAGCGCGAGGCATTTGGAGACGCGATGCGTGCCTCCGCCCATCGCCGGATGGGCTCCTCGCCTCCATAGATCGAATCGAAGCACATCACCTCGTCAGGGTCGAGGCCGCCGGCGAGGAGCGCGCTTACCCCCCCGCCTCCTCCAGAATGGGCGGCGAGCGTCAGGCGGCCGCGAGTCAACGTGGACCCGCCCGGCAGCCGGAGCACGGTCGCACAGAGCCACGATAACCCGGCGCCGATCAGCCGGTCGAGCGCGGCGCGGTCGCGCAGCCGGTCGAACACCCACACCGGCCCCAGCACGTGCCGTCCCCGAGGAACGAGCGCGAGCGTCGGCTGCGACGCGCGCACGCGCACCGCACCGCCATCACCCAACATGTCCACGCCGGCCGCGGCCGCCTTCTGCGTCAGGAAGGTCGCATCGTCTGGACGCATGCTGAACCCGTGCAGGTGGACGACGACGTCGATCGTGCTGCCGGAGGCGGTCGCCGCATCGACGTTGAAGCGCGCTTCGACGTTGTCCCCCTCGCCGCCGAGCGGCTCGTGACGGAAGCGCCCACGCCCTCCGGATGGAACCGCCTCGTCGAACTCGTCGTCGAGCGGTGCCGGCGTAGCGGGCGCCTGGGTCTGCCCCGCGACCGGATAGTGCGGGACCGCGGGTCCGGCCGCTCTCCACCCGGATCCGGCAGGGGTGCGCAGGCGGCGCCGCGGCCGCAGCGGCTCGCCGACCAGATCGGCAAAGAACAGATCGGCCTGATGATGCCTGCCGCGAGCTCCAGGCCGATGGAATCGCTTCACTCGTTCCTCCGCGTGACGATCAGATGCTGCGCGCGGGCTCCGTCGGGTTCGGTCCGCGGCGTTCGCCTTCAGTGCAGTGAGCGCTTGTCCTTCCGCCTGAAGGCGGAAGCCACAAGATCAAGAATGGCCACCGGCCGCGCCTGTCCTTCCGCCTGAAGGCGGAAGCCACAAGATCAAGAAATAGATGCCACGGGGCTCAGGCTGACGCCTCGATGTCCTCGAACGCCTCCAGCGCGTCCTGGACGTCCTCCCACGCGAAGGGCTGATCGATGATTTCGACGGCCCCGAAGGCTTCGCTCGCTTCAGACTCGTCTTCCCAGAGGCCCTCGTCCGCTTCGAGATTTTCGGAGCTCTCGGATTCCCGCGATTTACTCCGGCCGCCGCAGCCGCAGCCCTCCTCGACTTCCGGATGCGCCATCGCGGGCATCTCCTCGTCAACGCCACTCTCGTTGGCAGCTGCCGGCTCGATCTCCGCGCCGGACGCGCCATCCTCCACCCAGATCGGCGCCCAGGCGGTCTCCGCTGCCTCTCCCTCCTCCAGGAATGGCGAGGTCGAGGCGGACTGATCCTGACCACGAAGACGGCGCGCGGCTGCGACCGCCGCTTCGACATTGAGATATCCGTACCCGAGCCGCGTCGAGCTCCGGCCTCTCGGACCCGGATGCGGGTCGACACTGCCGACGAGGGCGCGGCGGATCTCGTGGATCGTCATCGGCCGTCCGGCGGCCTGCATCATCAGGGCAACGGTTCCCGACACCCACGGCGCGGCCATGCTCGTACCCGACTTCACACAGAGCCGGGACTGGTTGCCTTGCCAGCCGTTTCTCGGCAGCGAACGCGCCGCGCGAATCATGTAGCCGGGGGCTGCGACTTCGGGTTTCTGCCGGCCATCGGCGGTCGGGCCCCGGCTACTGAACCTGGTCGGCGGGCGGTCGCGACGCGTGCCGTCGTACGCCCCGACGGCAATCGCCCGATAGCAGTTGCAAATCGTATTCGTCGTATAGCGCGACGTGGCCTGCGATTCGAGAAACCGCGATTGGAAACGGCCGCTCGCGTCCCGCTCGATCCAGGCGTGCAGACGCCCGTCAACGACGTCCCGGCCATGGAGCGAGACTCGCCACATCCCGGACGGCGCGACGCGGTAGAGGTAGACGACGATGTGGTTCAGGCCGCTGTTGGGCTCGTGGAGCCGGTGATAGAAGTTGCCCCAGACGCCGAGCCCGTCCCCGAGCTGCTTGCGGTCGTCGAGCGGCACCGTGAACTCGCTGCCGTCCGGCGCGATCAGCGTGACTTCGAAGACGTCCTCGCCGCTGTACCAGATCTCCAGCTCGTTCGGTGTCCGATCGTTCTCCGGAATGATCCAGTTGAGCACGTGACGCTGATCGGGCCCGATCCGCGCGTGGGTGTGCATCGCCGTGTGCGCGTAGTTGCCGACGCTCTGCACCAGCACCACGCTCGGCGCCTTGAGCATCGTGTCGACAGCGCGCTCGAGCGGTGACTGCCCGCGCTTCTCGCCGCCGGTTTTTCCTGCGCTCAGGTGCAGCACGCAGGGGCGGCCTGCCGCCTGGCGGCGGCAGAAGTCGAGCCCTTCGAGCAGGCCGACCGAGTCGCCCAGGTTCCCGAGCTCGTCGAGGTGCGGCGTAGCGAGATGGACGAACACGAGGTCCGCGGCGGACGCCAGCCCAACTTCCGATCCGGGCTCGCGCCGGTTGCCGGCGAGGATATCCGCGACGTGCGTGCCGTGTGAGCCGGTGTTGGTGGGATCGCCGCTCGCCGGGTGGTAGCCGAGCGTGCCGGGAGGATCCGGAGAAGCGAGCGCGGCGTTGATCGCGTCACGCGTCAACAGGCGGCCCTGGTTGTACGGCGCCGGCGCCAGGGGATCGCCGAAGCCGCGCTGGTCCCAGAGACAGAGCAGACGCGTCGTCCCGTCCGCATTCCGGAAGTTGGGGTGAGTAAAGTCGAAGCCCCAGTCGCAGATGCCGACCACCACGCCGCGTCCATCCTCCGGCACAGAACTGCGATCGAATGCGTTCTGCGCGCGCATCGTCGTGGCCTCGTCGGTGGACTCGATCTCCTCGAGGTAGTCCTCGCCGGCGGATGCGCCTTCGACTGGCGGCGGCATCGTCACGACACTGCTCGCCTTGAGGCTGACGACGCCCGGGCTCTGCCGCACCAGCACGATGTCGCCGCGGCGGACCCGGGCCGTGAAGATGTCGTCGAAGCCGGCCACCACGCGAACGTTCGGCGGCGGGGCCACGCCATTGGCCATCCTCAGGATCACGCCGACCTCGTCGTCGGGCGAGCCAGACTCGAAGACCTCGGTCAAATGTGGCTCCATCACGTCGAGATGGTAAGAACCCTCGCGCCCGGCGTCTGTGCGTCACCGCACAGACCGCCCCGCCGCCCCGCTCGTAGCATGCAGGCTTCCATTACCGCGCGCGTCGGCGCGCCGCCATCATGAAGATGCCAAGATTCGACGAAGCCGCCGGAGCCGACCTCTTCGTGGCCGAGCTGTTCGGCGAGAGCGAGCCGTCCACGACGGACCTGCCCGCGAGCGAGTTGCGCGGGCCCGAACCATTTTTCGGCGACGCGAGCCACCAGTGCTGGCAGGTCGTCGCGCGACGGGCCGACGGCACCTTCAGCGGCCTGCGCGGCGACGATCTCATCGTCAGGCGCACCGGCCGGGGCGGCGGCCTGTCGTGGCAGTGCGTGCCGGCGGCGGACGTCGATCCGCGCACGGTGTTCCGGCGCGGCTTCGAGCTGCAGAGCGGCGTCACCGTCCTGCGCCGGGTGCGGCGGCGGCGCATCCCGCTCCTCGATGAAAGCGCGGGCGAAGCGTCGGCCGAGATCGTCGAGGTCACCGGATTCTTCGGCCCCAACGACGTCCGGCGAACGGAGGCGCAGATCCGCGCGGCGGTGGCCGCGCGGGCGACCGCCGAATGGACGGCGTGGCACACCGCCGCGGGTACGCCGCGGCCGGAGGGAGAGGCGGCGATGTTCGGGCGGCTGGTCGGTTACTATCTCGCCGCGCTGGGCCGTCTCAAGCCGGACACGTTGACGGCGCTGCAGGCGGCCGCACTCGTCGCGGCCTACGCACCCCTCCTGGCAGCGAGCGCGACACCGGCGGTGATCGCCACCGAGGCGAACCGGATCGCCGGCGTGCTGATCGCCGGCGTGCCCGGTGAAACCGCCGCCGGGCTCAGGGACCTGGTCGCGAGCGAAATTCGGCATGCCCGAGAGGCTCACGCGAACCTCGGAGTGTTCAAGTCATGGAGCGCGGCGTTCGTCGTGGCGTGCGTGCGGGGCGCGGCGATCGCGCAGGGGATCGAGGGGGTGATCGGCACCGGCCGCCAGCTGGTCGGACGCGACAGTCTCCTGCTCGCGTCGCTGAAGCATGCGGTATACACCGCCGAGGCGCGGAGCCGCCGCGCCGCCGTCACGCCGGTGAAACGAGGCACCTACCACGCGTTCGCGCCGCGCGACCGCGCGCCGCAGCCAGGCGACATCATCGTGCAGGATCGCAGGGACACGCTGGCGACCGCGGCGCAGGTGGTCACGCTCGCGGCAATTGCGGAGGGGGTGAACACCCACGGCGACATCGTCGTGGACGTCCAGCCGACATTTGTCGTGACGATCGGCGGGAATCTCGGCGACAGCTCGCGGAAGCGGCGCTACCCGATCGACGCGCAGGGCCTGCTGGTGGTCGATCGGCGGCAGCTGTTTACGCAGGAGACCGACGCGGGAGTGCTTCCGGCTCTCCCGGTCCAGAGTGCGCTGCCGATCCACACGAACAGCACGGCGCGGATCTTTGCCCTGTTGACGCCGGTGGAAGAGCGGGCGGCGGTCCCGGGACAACCGTACGGCGGAGGGATCCTGACGTGATTGGATGGGCGGCGTCCCGATGAAGCGAGGTCCTGCCGGCACCCCGGCGGCCACCAACGCCGACCTGTTCTTCGGCGACCTCACCGGCACTCCGATTCGTGCCTCCCGGCGCCGTGTCTTCACGCGGCGCACGTCAGCCGTCATCGAGCCGTTCTTCGGCGACCGCCCGGGAGACAGCTGGAGCGTCGTCGCCGCAGCGGGCTCGGCGGTCAGGACGGATGCGCTCCGCCCGGACGACGTGGTGGTGTGGCGGCGGCGCAGCGGCGGGTGGCGCTGCGCGGCGGTGGCAGACGCCGATCCGCGAATGCTCCACCGGTGGGATGGCCGCCTTGCGCCGAATACGCTGATTCTGCGGCGGCGCGACACGCGGGGCACGTCAGTGGTGTCGCTGCCCGAGGCGGAGCTGACGATCGGCTTCGCCGAACAGGCCCCCGCGCCGGCCTGTCCGCTTCCGAAGGGCTCCGCGATCGCGTATTTCTTCAACGCCGCGAGGTATGTGCGGTACAACGTTGCGGCCGACGCCGTGGACGTTGGCGCCGCGGCGATGTCGACGGTCTGGCATCTTCCACCCGCGTTCCAGTCGAATCTCGACGCCGCCGTGAACTGGGGTGACGGCCACGCCTACTTCTTCAAGGGACCGAACTACGTTCGCTACAATATCGCAACCGATCGGGTGGACGTCGGTCCGGCGGCGATCGGCAGCAACTGGCCTGCGCTGCCAACCGACTTCCAGTCCGGTCTCGGCGCCGTGGTCAACTGGGGTGATGGCCACGCCTACTTTTTCAAGGGTCCGAACTACCTTCGGTACGTCATCGCCACCAACGTCGTCGATGTCGGCCCCGTGGCCATCTCCCGCTACTGGACCAGCCTGCCGGCGGACTTTCAATCCAACCTCGACTCGGTCGTGAACTGGGGCAACGGCCACGTCTACTTTTTCAAAGGCCCCAACTACATCCGTTACGTCATCAAGTCCGAGACGGTGGACGTCGGGCCCGTACCGATCGCGCGCCACTGGCCGACGCTGTCCGCCGCGTTTCCCTCGGGCGTCAAGGCGGGTGTGAACTGGACCTACCCGGGAGACCTCGCCGAACTCATGCGCGCCGCGGGGGTGACCGTGAACGAGAGCGCCGGCTGGCGCACCCGGGTCTCGAGCGGTGAACACAGCTGCTTTACACCGGTCGGGATCATCATGCACCATACCGCCTCGACCAATGGCGCCAATACCCTCGCCGACATCGTCACCAACGTGAAGGCCAATTTTTT
>JBDTSX010000059.1:0-12910 GCA_039930925.1 Acidobacteriota bacterium
AGCTGGCCGCCGATGAGCGTGAAGTACTGGAACGACGCGTAGTAGCCGCGGCGGCCGGCAAGGCCGACCTCACTCATATAGGTGGCGCTCGTGCCGTACTCGCCGCCGACCGACAAGCCCTGAATCAGTCGCGCCACGAGGAGCAGTGCCGGCGCCGCCTTGCCGATCGTCGCGTAGGTCGGCAGACAGGCGACCATCAGCGAGCCGACCGACATCAGCATCACCGCCCAGACCATCGACGTCCGCCGCCCCCGCCGATCGCCGACGCGGCCGAAGAACCAGCTGCCGAGGGGGCGAATGAAGAAGCCGAGCGCGAAGATCGCCGCCGCGCCGAGCAGCTGCGCCGTCGGATCGCTCTTGGGGAAGAACGCCGGCGCGAAGTAGATCGACGTGAACGAGTAGACGTAGAAGTCGAACCACTCGACCAGATTGCCGGACGAGGCGGCGACGATCGCGAAGATCCGCCGGCGCTTCTCGTCGGCGCCGTAGTCGGGACGTACTGCAGCGTGCGTGCTATTCATGGGGCCAGCAGGTGAGTCGCATCCTACCCGTCCTTGAACGGCGCCGCCAGCGGTCATCACCAGGCGGTTGAAATATCCCGCGAGCACTGGAAGCCGTCTGACAACCACCCGCGGCGTCCCACTCGAGCCGGACCGAGATGGCTTTGACCCGACGTCTGGAGGACCGAGCCGGGCAGAACCGCGCGGACGTCGCGCACTACAATGGAATCTGGCGGAGGACAACGATGAGCGTTCGACACCTGATTCCGGCCGCGTCGATCCTGTTCGCGATCGCCAGCCCCTGCGCCGCGCAGCAACGCGGTCCAGCGGCCCACGTGATCCGCCGCTTCCCGGCGGCGGAAGCCAAGCAGGCCGTCGCCGTCGATGCACGGTTCGTGTACGCGATAGACGACGCGGCGATCGGGAAGTATGAGAAGGGCACCGGGCGGCGGGTTGGCGGCTGGGACAATGAGGCCGGCGGACCGGTCAAGCACCTGAACAGCGGCATCATCTTCAGCGGGCAACTCTACGCCGCACACTCGAATTATCCGCAGACGCCGATGGTGAGCTCGATCGAGGTGTTCGATACCGAGCGGATGTCGCACGTCCGCAGCATCGCGCTGCCGCCAGGTCTTGGATCGGCAACCTGGATCGATCAGGCCGACGGCGACTGGTGGGTGGCGTTTGCGAACTATGCCGGCAATGGGGGCGAGCCCGGCAAGGGTCCAGAGACCACGACGCTGGTGCGCTTCGATCACCACTGGCGCCAGAAAGCGTCGTGGCGCTTTCCCGCTGAGGTTGTTTCGCGATGGGATGGCATGAGCAGCTCCGGCGGAGTCTGGACGCCAGACCATCGACTCGTCACGACCGGACATCATGCCCTCGAGTTGTATGTCCTGGAGGTGCCGCAGTCCGGCGGCACGTTGATCCTGCGCGCGATCGTCCCGATGGAGAGCGAGGGCCAGGGGATTGCGCTGGATCCGGCCGACGGCCGGCTCTACTCCATTCAGCGAAAGAGCCGCGAGGTGCTCGTCTCGCAGCTGCCGCCGCTGTAGCGTCCGGCTTCAGCCGGACGACGGCACTGAAACAACCGATCGGCGCCGGCGGTTTGCAACTGGCGCGCAACCAGTATTAAGTTTGACGTGTTCCCATCCGTTCAACGTGTGCCAGTCCATCAGGAATCCCGAATGACCAGTCCCCTCCGTGTGCTCGTCGCCGGCTGCGGCAACATGGGCGCCAGCCACGCCCGCGCGTATCACAAAATGCCTGAGTTCCAGGTCGCCGGAGTGGTGAGCCGCGGCCCGGCATCCCGCGAGGCGCTCAGCAAGGAGCTCGGCGGTGTGCCGCAGTTCAGCGACTATTACGAGGCGCTCGCGACGACCAAGCCGGATGTTGTCAGCATCAACACGTATCCGGAAACCCA
Organism: Acidobacteriota bacterium; assembly: GCA_039930925.1. Taxonomy (GTDB): domain Bacteria; phylum Acidobacteriota; class Vicinamibacteria; order Vicinamibacterales; family 2-12-FULL-66-21; genus JALZOC01. The sequence continues at coordinate 1,924 of JBDTSX010000059.1, forward strand.
CGCCGCCGACGCGCGGGCCGCGCTCGAAGCCGGCTCACACGTCTTCTGCGAAAAGCCGCTGGCCGAAACCGTCGTGGAGGCGCAATCGATCGTCGATGCCGCCCGTGCGGGCGGACGCAAGCTGGTCATCGGCTACATCCTGCGGGTGCATCCCGCATGGCAGAAGTTCATCGAGATCGCCCGCACCCTCGGCAAGCCGCTGGTGATGCGCATGAACCTGAATCAGCAGAGCCACGGCCACTCCTGGGACACGCACCGGGCGTTGATGAATTCGATGAGCCCGATCGTGGACTGCGGCGTGCACTACGTGGACGTCATGTGCCAGATGACGCGCGCGCGCCCGGTCAAGGTGTGCGCGATCGGGGCGCGGCTGACCGAGGAGTTGAAGCCGGGCATGTACAATTACGGTCACCTGCAGGTCTCGTTCGACGACGGGTCGATCGGGTGGTACGAAGCCGGCTGGGGGCCGATGGTCAGCGAGGTCGCGTTCTTCGTGAAGGACGTGATCGGCCCGAAGGGCTGCGCCTCGATCGTCAAGGACCCGACCGACCGGGCCGCCACCGGCTCGTCCGACATCGACAGCCACACGAAGACGAACTGCATCCAGGTTCACCACAGCGAGCTCGACGCCAACAACGAGTTCGTTAGGCCCGACGAGTTCATCAACACCGAGGACGAGCCGGATCACCAGGGCCTCTGCGATCGCGAGCAGCAATTCCTGCTTCAGGCGATTCGGGACGATGTCGACCTCTCCGATCACATGCAGGACGCCGTCAAGAGCCTCGGCATCGTGCTCGCCGCCGACGAGAGCGTGCGCACGGGCCAGATCGTGACTCTCTGAGCCGCCCCAGCGCGCGGCGCGGTCGTCCGGCGAACCGGCTGCGCCTCGTGCTGGCGGTCTGCGGTGCCTTCTACACCGTCTTCATCGCCCGGTGCCTCTTCCTCGTGAACGGCACCCTCTACACCACCCTCTTCGACGACGCGATGATCTCGATGCGGTACGGCCGGAACCTGGCAGAAGGAGCCGGGCTGGTCTGGAATCCCGGACAGGCCGCCGTGCAGGGATTCACGAACCCGGCGTGGACGCTGATCATGGCGGGCGTCCATGCGGCCGGCGTGCCGCCAAGACTGGCGTCGCTCGTAATGATGGTCCTTGGCGCGGTGCTGCTGCTCTGGGCCACTGCGGAAACATTCCGGCTCGCCGTCCTGATCACGGAAGACGACGATGTCGCTGTCGTCGCGGCGGCGTCTACCGGGACCGCCTACGCGCTCGTGTTCTGGACCCTGCGCGGCATGGAAGTCGGCCTGGTGGCCGCCCTGATCGCCGTCGCCGCGTCGCGATCGATTGCCTATACGCGCCACGCGAGGCCTGCCGATCTGTTCGCCGGCGCCGCCGCGCTCGTCGCGGCGATGTGGACGCGCACGGACGCGCTGGTGCCGGCGGTGGTGCTGCTGGCGTTTGTCGTGTGGGCTTCTCCTCGCAGCCGGCCGGCGTCCTTGACCGTGGCCTGTCTCTCGCTGACGCTCGGGGTCGGCGCGCCGCTCGTATTCAGCCGGTGGTACTACGGTGATGCTCTGCCGAATACCTACTACCTGAAGCTCGGCGGTGTCTCGCTGCGCGACCGGATCGGGCGCGGCCTTCCAGCGCTCTTCGTGCTGGGCATCCGCGGGCTGGCGGCGTCGCTCCTTCCCGCCGCGGCCCTCTTCGCTTCAGCGACGCGCGCGCGCCAACGGCTGGTCCGTGAGCTCGCGTTGATGGCGGCTCTTGTCGCGGCGCAGTGTGCCTATTCCGTGAGCGTCGGCGGTGACGCGTGGGAGTGGATGGGCTACGCGAACCGCTATATCGCCATCGCGATTCCTCCGCTCGCAGTCCTGGCCGCCGCCGGCATTGGCGCCCTCCTCCGGCTGCCGCACGCGCGGTCGTGGGCCACCGCCGGCGCGCTGACGCTGCTCGTCCTGCAGATCGCGCTCACGCTCTATCTGCTCCGCAGCAATCGGGCCATCGACGCGGACGCGGTCCGCCTCTACCAGCGCCACGCCGCGTGGATGGTCGGTGGGCTGACCGGCGCCGGGTTGATCGTGGCCGCCGCCGCCACAATCGCCGCCCGGCGGCGCTCCGTTGTACTCCTCGGCGCAATCGTGTGGCTGCTGGCCAACGGCGCGCCGATGAGCCGTTGGGCGGCGCAGAATGCTTTCGCCGCTGCCGATGACGAACGGGCCGTCCGCACCGGTCTCCTGATCCGCGACACGCTGGCCCCGGACGCCACTTTTGCGGTGAGCTCGGCCGGATCCACGCCGTATTTCGCCGCACGCACCACCGTCGATCTGCTCGGGAAGAGCGACCCGGTGATCGCGCGGATCGCGCCCGTCATCGCCGAGTTCGTGCCTGGCCACAACAAGTGGGACCTGCGCTATTCAATCGGGCAGTGGCGCCCGGACCTGGCCTGCAATCTTCCCCGCCGTCCCGGTGAGACGGCGTACCTCGAGGCGCAGGGCTACCACCCCGTCGGCGGCACCTGCTTTGTCCGGACTGGCGCCCGACTCGACGAGCGACGGCTTGCGGCGGGCCTGGCAGCGCTGTATCCGTGATCCGGGATCCGGGATCCGGGACCCGGGATCCGTGATGAGTGATCAAGCCACAATGCCCTGCTCGCGCCAGCGGACGATCTGCTCTGGCGTGATGTTCAGTCCACGCAGGACTGCATCCGTGTGCTCACCGAGCGCCGGAGCGGGCTCGCGCACTGCGCCCGGCGTCGCACTCAGCTTCGGCACGATGCCGGGAACCGCGATCGCTTCGCCGTCGGACCCGGTGTGCCGCAGGATCATCCCGCGCGCGAGATATTGGGGATCGCGGACGATGTCGGCGACGGTGTAGACCCGCCCCGCGGGGACGCCGGCTGCATCCATCTGCGCGACGGCCTCGGCGACGTCACGCTCGGCGGTCCACTGTCCGATTGCGGCGTCGATCTCCGCCATGTGCGCCACCCGGCCGGCATTCTGCTGCAGGTCGGATCGTTGGCCCAGGTCGTCCCGGCCGATCCGCTGCATCAGCCGCCTGAAGATGCCGTCACCATTGCCGCCGATGAGCACGATCCCGTCGCGGCAGCGATACGCATTCGACGGCGCGATGCCCGGCAGCGCCCCCCCGGCCGGCTCGCGCACGACGCCGGCTGCATCGTATTCCGGCACGAGGCCTTCCATCATGTTGAAGACCGCCTCGTACAGCGCGACGTCGACGACCTGCCCCCGGCCACCGTTCACTTTGCGGTGATAGAGCGCCATCAACACACCAGTCGCGGCGTGCAGGGCGGCGATGGAATCGCCGATGGAGACGCCGACCCGCACCGGGATGCGGCCGGGTTCCCCGGTCAGGTGACGCAGTCCCCCCATGGCTTCGCCAATCACGCCGAAACCCGGGCGATCCCGATAAGGGCCGGTCTGGCCGTAGCCCGACACGCGCGCCATCACCAGTCCGGGATTGTCCCGGCTCAGCTCTTCGTAGCCCAGACCCCACTGCTCGAGAGTGCCGGGGCGAAAGTTCTCGACCACCACGTCGCAGGTCGCCGCCAGCCGCCGCACGATGTGCTGTCCGTCGGCGTGACGGAGATCCACCGCGATCGATTTCTTGTTGCGCGATTGGACCTGCCACCAGAGCGAGGTGCCGTTGCGGAGCACTCTCCAATTCCGCAGCGGGTCCCCATGGCCAGGCGCTTCGACTTTGATCACGTCGGCGCCGAAGTCCGCCAGCGTCTTCCCGACGAATGGCCCGGCGATCAGCTGCCCGAGTTCGAGCACTCGCACGCCGGTCAAGGGAAGTTGCGAATCGGCACTCACGAGTGCTCCTTGGAGCCGCGCGCTGAACACCAGTCCGGCACTCGTGAGGCACGGTCGTCTGGCTCAACACTGGGTCCCGTCTCATCCGGCGCTCCGGTGAGGTCACGCATGATCTGCCAACGAGCCGACGGGTCCGAATCGAGCAGCCACTGCATGACCGGCCTTGCTGCGTTCGGGACTTGCCGCCATGGTGTTCCGTTCGTCATCGTCTGGTTAATTCCCGCGCTGGTGGTAGCTTGAACATCCGCCGCTCATCCGGGGACGACCTCGCCATAGAATACCCGTGGCGTACACGAATGCACTCCCCCTTGCTGCGTCTTCTCTGGTGCGTGATGGTGCTGGCAGCCGGAGCCCCGTCCCCGAGGCCCGACCGGCCCCCCCCTCTGGCTCCGGTCTGAAGGAGGATGGAACGTGAAGCGTATCGTCGTGCGTGAGCCGGGCGGACCGGATCAGATGATCATCGAAGAGGTGCCGACACCGGTCCCGGGACCTGACGAAGCGCTCGTGGCGGTGGCCGTGAGCGGCGTCAACTTCCTCGACGTCTACTTCCGCTCCGGGCTCTACAAGAGCGACTCCCCGACCGTCCTCGGCAGCGAAGCCGCGGGAACGGTCACCGCGGTCGGCGGCGGCGTTACGGAAGTCGCTGTCGGCGACCGGGTCGTCTACACGATGGTGCGCGGCTCATACGCGGAGTATGCGGTGGTGGCGGCAGCCCAGCTCGTGAGGATTCCGGACGCGGTGGACTTCGAGCGTGCGGCGGCAATCATGCTCCAGGGCACGACCGCCCACTACCTGACCCGGTCCACGTTCCCCATCGGGAAGGGACACACCTGCCTGGTTCACGCGGCAGCGGGCGGCGCCGGAGGATTGATCGTGCAGCTTGCCAAGCATCACGGCGCGCGTGTGCTGGGCACCGTCTCGACCGAGGAGAAAGCGCGCGAGGTGCGCGGACTCGGCGCGGACGAGACGATCATCTACACGGAGCAGGATTTCGAAACCGAAGTCAGACGGCTCACCGATGGCCGCGGCGTGGACGTCGTCTACGATTCGGTCGGCCGCACCACGTTCGACAAGAGCCTGAAGGTCATTCGCCCGCGCGGGATGCTGGCCCTGTTCGGCCAATCGAGCGGCGCGGTACCGCCGTTCGATCCGGGGGTATTGAACACCCGGGGGTCGCTGTTCCTGACGCGTCCAAGCCTCGGCCACTACCTCGCCAGCCGAACGGAGCTGCTATGGCGCGTGGGGGAGATCATGGACCTGGTCACGTCCGGCGCGCTGAAGGTCCGAGTCTCTGCCGTCTATCCCTTTGCGGAGGCGGCCCAGGCCCACCGCGACCTCGAGAGCCGTAAAACGACCGGCAAACTCTTGCTGCGTGTCAGCTGACGCCGCCGATACGACTTGCGCTCGTGAACCGATCGGATCCGGAGCCACTCCAGAAGCTCCGAGGTCTACGACCGGGGTTTCCGCACCGCGACCGCTACGGCGTCGAGCGCGTGCGCCAACCCCTCCGGCGACGGCGTCCCGCGCAGCAGCTCTCCCGCCGCGCAGAGCACGTCAAGCGCCTTCGGATTGGTTCCGTCGCGCGAGTCGAGCCCCGCGACTTCGTCGTCGAAGTGCACCGCCGTTCCCAGGACGTCCGCGTCGGCCGCCGCGAGGTCCATGCGCAGTTGGTTGCAGGTCGAGCCGACGTTGCCGACAGGCAGCGCCAACTCCTGGTCCACGGAGCCGAGCACACCCCCTTGTCCGTCCGCGAGCGTGCCGAGGATCCGACCGACCGCGGTCACGGTATTCCGTCGCACCTCGAAGCGGAGCACGGTCATGTCGCCGCTCAACACTCCCAGCCCGCCGGCCTTGTCGAGGAACGTGCCGTGCACCCTCGCGGTGATGCCGGCCGGTTCCTCACTGTCCTGCGCCGCGGCCCCCAGCCCCTGCGCCAGCCCGATCGTCGCGATGGCCGCTAGAACGACGACTCTATGTCTCTGCATGTCTCTCCTCGCGCTGCGGATGCTGATTGACTCGCGCCACGACCCGGGATCCGGGACCCGGGATCCGGGACCCGGGATCCGGGACCCGGGATCCGACGGACGGAACGCCCGCGACCACGCCGCGGTCCGGATCCCCAGCCCCCGAACCGAGTCCCGGATCCCGGATCCCGGATCCCGGATCCCGGACCCCGAGAAGAGTCACGACTCACTGGAACAGCCGTGACTGCGGGACGATCTGCAACGCCTGCCCGGTGTACGACCACTGCAGCCTGGCGGTCGCATCGCCTCCCTTTTCGTAGTACTCGAGCGTGATCGAGTACTTCACGCCCGCGGTCAGCGAAATCGCGGCGCTCGTGTTCGTCGTCGCCGCGTGGTCGGTCCAGTTGTTGATCACCTGCTGGCCATTGACAGTCACCCGGATCCCGTCGTCCGACACCGTCGAGAACCGATACGTGCCGGTGAGCGGCGCCTGCACCTTGCCGGACCAGCGCACCGAGAAGTTGTCGGCCGTGACGCCCGCGGCCGGGGCGGCCGTCCCCCACGTGAAGTTCACGGTGGGATCCACACGCGTCAGCACGAGCGTCGCGAAGTGCGTGCCATTCCCTGGATCCTTGTAGTACTTCCCGGTCAGGCCATTCGCCGTCGCCGCACTCACCGTGACCGCCACGTCGTCCGAGGTCGTCAAGACACTGTCCGACACGGTGAGGCGGAGCACATACGCGCCCGCCGCGGAGAACGCGGCTGATGCCGTCGCCGTGCTCCCGTTGGTGAACGTCACCGTGCCCGGACCGCTCACCTTGGTCCATCCGATCGTCAACAGTGACGGTGGAGACGGCAGCCCGTCGTCGGCCGCGGAGCCGGTCATCAGGGCGGATGCGGGCAGCGTCACCGCCTTGTCGACGCCCGCGTTCACCACCGGCGCGGCGTTTGGCGGGCGCGGATTGACGGTGACCGTGACGTCGTCGCTGACCGTCACCGCGCCGTCGCTGACCGTCAGTCGCAGCACGTAGATGCCGTCCCTGCCGAAAGTCGCCGTCGTCACTGGTGCGTTCGGGTTGGCGAAGACGACCGTGCCTCCGTCCGCATCTTCGCGGCCGCTGATCTTGCACCACGTGGTAGACAGAGCCGGACTCGGAAGACCGTCGTCTCGGGCAATGCCGGTCAGCGACGCTCCAGCGGGCAGCGTGATGATCCTGTCGGCGCCGGCGTCAACCGTCGGTGGCCGATTGACGGCAGGCGCCGGGTACAGGGCCCACTGCGGCACGACCTGGAGCGTTTGCCCCGGGTAAGTCCACGCCAGCCGGGCGGTCGCCAGCATCCCGTGATCGTAGTAGTCCATCCGGATGTCGTACTTCTGCCCCGCAGCCAGCGTGATCGCTCCGTTGTTCTGGACTACCGCGTGATCCGTCCAGTTGTCGATCAGCAGGAGCCCGTTGACGTAAAGGCGTACGCCGTCGTCCGAGGTGGTCGTGAAGGTGTAACTGCCCGACACCGGCGCCGTTACCTGTCCGCTCCATCGTGCCGAGAAATTGTCCGACTGCACCGCTGGATCGGGAGCGCCCGAAGCCCAGTCGAAGTCCACGGTCGGATCGGTACGCGTCAGCATGAGAGCGGTGAAGTAGATGCCGCTGCCCGCATCGTTGAAATACTGCGCGAGCAAGCCGGAGCCGGACCCGGCGGCTGCGTTGACGATCACAACCATGTCGTCGCTGCTGGTGGCTTGCCCATCGAACGCGCTCAGGCGGACCGTATAAGTGCCCGGGACCGTAAACGTGGCCGTCGTCGAGAGCGCTGACGGCGAACTGAACGTGACGGCGGCGGGCCCGCTGACCAGGTTCCAGGTCGTTGCCAGCGCCCCCGGCGGCACTGGATTACCATCGTCGGTGGCGGTTCCCGACAGCGTCGCGGCGGACGGAGCCGATAGGGACTGATCGCCACCAGCGTCGACGACCGGCGCGACATTGCCAGACGACGCGCCGATCAACCCGTAGACCACCAGTTTGTTCGACAGGCTGGCAACAAAGACCTTGCCGTTTGCCACGGTGGGGGGCGTGAACTTCGCAAAGTTGCCGAGCGTGTCCCGCGCCGCGTTCTGCTGGCTGTTCCACAGCTCGCGGGTGACGTTTCCCGCGTCGTAGGCGCGCAGGATGCCCGGTTGCGGCGTGTGATTGGCGTCGCCGGCGCGCGACAGCGTCGCCCACAGAATCCCGGTGCCGGCCGTTCCGCCGTTCGCCGACAGCGACAGCATGCCACCAGGCATGCCGGCGGCCGCAAGGGTACTGCTCTGCGCGCTGGCGGGGACTGTGAACACGCTTCCCCCGAGGCGGAACACTTTGAGCGGATCGCCGGCGGGCCACACGTAAATCGCCGGACCATAGGTCGGGCTGTTCCAGTAGACCGGAGCGCCGTTCATCCGCGCCGCCGACGATGCCTGGAAGCTCTGCACGATTTGCCCGTTGTTCCCGGCGCGGAAGTGCCCCATGTTGTTGCGATCGACCAGGTACATCACGCCTTCCTTGCCCCCGCCGACGACCAGGCTGGTGTTGGGAATGAGCAGCGCATTCTGGATCCCGAGATCCTCGTCGGTGGCATTCAGGAACGACCAGTTGAAGGGAGTGAACCAGTCGAGCAGCGCGCCGGTGGGGCTGACCTTGATGAAGCTGTTGCCGAAGTTCGTGCCCCCGGCGTCACCGTTGAAGGAGCCGTTGCCGGTCAGCGCGTAGAGGTTGCCGGTGGGATCGGCCGCCAGCCCGCCGCCGGACTGCCAGATCCCGCCGAGGCCGCCATCGGGCGTGGTGTTGTAGACCATCACCTGCTGCAGGCTGGCCGCGTCGTATCCCAGGATCCAGCCGTGATAGGGACCCTGGTCGCAGTAGGAAGCCCAGGCGATGTAGACCGTGCCGTGATCGAGCAGCAGCGCCGCGCGTTGATTCAGGGTCTTGGCGTTGAAGGCAATGTTGTTCTGGGCGTCGCGCCCATCTCCGGTACCGGGTACAGTCGCCTGAATCAGCCGCGGGCTGCCGGCGCGCTCGCTCCCGGTGGCGATGTCGACCGCGTGCAGCCGCTGGACGAACGTTCCGATCTCTTTGGTCCGCGTCACGAAGTACATCGTCTGCGCGACCGCGTCGATCGCCGGCGTCCCGCCAATCCCGATGTTGCCGGCGAAATCGAGGTAGGTTCCGCAGGCCTGGCCGACATCGGTGCGTGATACCGGTACGACCCCGGCCGCCGCATCGATATAGCTGACGCGCCACAGTGGCGCCGACGCGGCCGGATCATCGGCGTCGAACGCGTAGACGGTGTCGCTGTTGGTGGCGACGTAGACGACGTTGCGGAGACCGCGGCCGGGGATGTCCACCCCCTCGACATACAGCGGCTGGGCGTAGATTTCATCGTCCACGCCACGCTCGAACAGCTTGCCGAACTGGCTGACGTTGACGTTCGTCGTGGTCAGGACGACCTCGGACAGATTGGCGCCCGTCCGGGCGGCGTCGTTGTGCTCGGTGGTGACGCTCACCTGTGCGAATACCGGCACGGGCAGCAGCGCGGCGCACACGACTCCGAGGAATGTTGTCCGGAAGGTCATTTGGACGACTCGCTTCACAAGAAGCGCGCCACCATCAGAACGGCGATTCACTGCGCGGTCGCGTCTTTTCGTCACCGACGAGCGAAGGCGGTCAGCCGGATATGCCATCGCGATGGCAAAAACCGTCACGAGTCAGGACGCAGCGGCCGGTCGCTGGTGCGTGCCCCAGAAGCGAAAAGGCACCAGACGTGAGATGCGGCGGAAGGCACGGGCGCCCGGGATCGCACACAATGAACCTCCATGCAATCTGCGGCTGACGCTGCGGCGATCCTCTGGCGGAATTGGCAGGAGTCCACGCGTATCGGGGCGCTGCCGCCGGGCTGCCGTCCGGCGGATCGCGCCGACGGCTATCTGATTCAGGCCGAGGTCGCGCGCCTGTCGGCGCAACAGGTGGCCGGCTGGAAGATTGCCGCGACGAGTGTGGATGGCCAGCGGCACATCGGGGTCGACGGTCCGCTCGCCGGCCGGCTGTTGTCCGGCCGTCTCCTCGATCCAAGCGAGGCGGTGTCGCTGGAAGGCAATGGGATGCGGGTCGCCGAGGCGGAGTTCGCATTCCGCCTGGCCGACTCGCTGCCAGGAAGGGACCGCGGGTATACCGTTGACGAGGTGATCGCCGCGGTCGCGACGCTGCACCCCGCGATTGAAATTCCGGATTCACGCTACGCCGACTTCGCGCAGGCCGGCGGTCCGCAGCTGATCGCCGACAACGCCTGCGCCTGCTGGGCAATGATCGGAGCAGCCGCCCCGGTCGAGTGGCGCCACCGCGCGCTCGGCGACCACGAAGTGACCGCCTATCGCAACGGATCGCGCGCGGTCGTGGGGAGCGGCGCCAACGCGCTCGGCGATCCACGCGTGGCGCTCACCTGGCTGGCCAACGAGCTCATGCAGTACGGTGAAGGACTCAGAGCGGGCGACATCGTCATCACCGGCACGTGCGTCAAGCCGGTGCCCATTGCCCCAGGGGACCACGTGCGTATGGACTTCGGGGATCTCGGCGCCATCGAGGCCGCGTTCTCCGGTCGCCTCCGCTAGGGTCCGGCTTCAGACGGACCGGTCCCGGCCCCCCGCGCATCACAACCGGCAGATCAGCAGCTCGCGCTCGTAGACCATCTCCGGCGGCAGATGATCGTGGAGGTCGATGAACAGTTCCTCGTGTTCGATCACCTCGCGACGCCAGCGGAGCGGGTCCACCGCCTGCAAGGCGTCGAAGGTCTCCTCCGGAAAGGGCAGGCCGGACCAATCGATATCCTGCGCTCGCGGCATCCACCCGATCGGCGTCTCGCGCGCGAGCGAGCGGCCGCGGACCCGATCGACGATCCACTTCAGGATCCGCATGTTCTCCTGAAAGCCCGGCCACAAAAATCGCCCGTCGGCGTCCTTGCGGAACCAGTTGACGTTGAAGATCTTCGGCGTCTCGCGCAGCGACCGCTGCATCTTGATCCAGTGCCGGAAATAGTCGCCCATGTGATAGCCGCAGAACGGCCGCATCGCCATCGGATCGCGACGCACCGCGCCGACCCGGCCGACCGCCGCCGCCGTTGTCTCCGAGCCCATCGTCGCGCCGACGTAGACCCCGGCGGTC
>JBDTSX010000060.1:0-12807 GCA_039930925.1 Acidobacteriota bacterium
GGCTTCGGGGTGCTGGGTGTGCGGATCGGTGCCGACGAGTTTGTAGAGGGTGCGCGTGACGGGGGTGTTCGCGGCGCGGGCGCCGCTGCCACCGCGACCGCCGAAGCGGCTCAGGTCGAGTTCGAGGCCGCGGTCCTTGGCGAGTTGCTGCGCGCGGGCGATCACTTCGGGTGAAGGCGGCCCGCCGTTCAACGGCCGGCTCTTCTCGCCCGCCCACGCGCCGCTCGCCGACACGACGGCGCTCGACGACGGCGCGGTCAGCGGCGTGCTGCTGGCGCTGACGACCAGGCCGGCGCGAGCGGGCCGGCAGCGCATCGCGTATGCGGATCTCGGCGTGGAGCAGCTCGGGGGCGTGTACGAGCGGATCCTGGATTTCGAGGCGGCGGGAACGAGCGCCGATCCGAGCACCCTCACACTGGTGCGCGCGGGACATCGCAAGACGACCGGGGCGTTCTACACCCCTCGCTCGCTGACCGAGTATGTCGTCCGCCGCGCGCTGGCGCCGCTCGTGCACGATGCCGGCCCCGACGGCATTCTCGCGCTGCGCGTGCTCGACCCCGCGATGGGCAGCGGCGCATTCCTGGTCGCGGCATGCCGGTACCTGGCCGTCGCGTACGAGTCGGCGCTGGTGCGCAATGGAGTCGTGTCCTGCGCGGACCTGACCGACCAGGACCGCTCCGGATTTCGACGCGTCGTCGCGCAACGCTGCCTGTTCGGTGTGGACATCAATCCGATGGCGGTGCAGCTCGGGCGGTTGTCCCTGTGGCTCGCGACGCTGGCGGGCGACCGGCCGCTGACGTTCCTGGATCATCACCTGCGGACGGGCAACAGCCTGGTCGGCGCGGCGCTTGCCGACGTGGTGCGCCATCCGGCGTCAGGACGTCGCCGGCGCGCCGCGTCCGGCGGGCTCCCGCTGTTCGACCTCGACGCGGCGGACGACGCAATCGGCGGAGCGATCGGTCCACGCCTGTCGATCGCGAACGACCCGGGAGACACCATCGAGCAGGTGCGCGCCAAAGAGCGGCTGATGTCGTCCCTGCACCAGGACGGAACGCCGCTGGCGCGGTGGAAGGCGGCGGCGGATCTCTGGTGCGCCGGCTGGTTCATGGATCCGTCCGCCGGCAGGCCGCCGGCGCGCGACGCGACGTTCAGCGCGCTGCTCGACGACATCCTCGGGAGGCCGGCCGTTCTCCCGTCGCAGATCGCGGCGCCGTTACTCCACCGGGTCCGGGCGCTGGCCGAGCGCGAGCGGTTCTTTCACTGGACGCTCGAGTTCCCGGAAGTTTTCCACGAGGCGGATGGACGCCCCCGGCCCGGCGCGGGGTTCGACGCGGTGGTTGGAAATCCCCCGTGGGAGATGCTGCGCGGTGATCGGGGGGCCGGCCGCGACGAGTCCGCGCACCTGGTGGCGTTCACCCGGGGGTCCGGCGTCTACCGGCTCCAGGGGGACGGCCACGCCAACCTCTATCAACTGTTTCTCGAGCGTGCCGCCTCACTGTTGCGGGAGGGGGGACGGCTCGGCCTGGTGCTGCCATCCGGGTTTGCCTCCGATCACGGCTGTGCGGTGCTGCGCCGCCACTTTCTTGACCGCACCAGGATCGACACGTTCACCTCCGTCGAGAACCGCGACGGGCTGTTCCCGATCCATCGAGGAGTCAAATTCCTCCTGCTGACCGCGACCACCGGCGGCGCGACCACGACCATCCTCAGCCGGGCGGGGATACGGTCCCCCGAAGCGCTGGACGAATCGCCGGACGCCGGCGCTGATCCGTCTGCCGTGCCGATCACCCGCTTGCTCCTCGATCGACTCAGCGGGCCGCAGCTCGCGGTCCCTGAGCTGCGCACGGCTGACGATGTGGCGCTGGTGTCGCGGATCGCGTTTTCGACGCCGGCGCTCGGCGATCCGACGGGATGGAACGTGGCTTTCGGGCGCGAGCTGAACGCGACGGAGGATCGCGGGCACTTCGTGGACCTGCGGCGTGCGGCGGCGGGACGTGGGCACTACCCGGTCATCGAGGGCAAACAGATCCAGCCGTTCACGGTCGATCTCTCCACCTGCCGATTCCATATCCCCGCGCGCACCGCCGCCACGCTGATCGACCCCGCGCGCACGTATGCCCGCGACCGGCTCGCCTATCGGGATGTCGCGGCGGCCGGCAATCGGCTGACGTTGATCGCCGCGATCGTGCCGGCGCGGGTCCTGACCACACACACTCTTTTCTGCATCAAGAGCCCGGTCGACGAAGAGGTTCAGCAGTTTCTCTGCGGCGTGTTCAACAGCTATGTCGCCAACTACCTGGTCCGCCTGCGGGTCAGCACGCATGTGAACGTGTCGATCATCGAGCGGCTGCCGGTGCCGAGGCCGCCTCGGGACTCGGCGGCGTTTCGCGAGATCGTCGCGCTCAGTGTCAGGCTGGCGGCCGCGCCTGGAGATGCCGCGGCGGCGGCCCGCCTGCAGGCTGCGGCGGCCAGGCTCTACGAGCTCACGCACGCGCAGTTCCGGCACGTGCTCGGGACGTTTCCGCTGATCTCCGCGGCGGACCGCGCCAGGGCGGCCGGAGTGTTCGAGGCGGATGATTCTTGATGCGCTTTGCGGTTTGGTGTCACGAGTCGCGCCACTCCGAAGTACAGTTGCGTGCGCAAATGAACCTTCGGAACCCCCGCGTGGCCGTATGGGGCATCTGGGGCCTGGTTGCCGGCTTTGCCGCGATCCAGGCGGCGGCGTGGATCGCGACCGGCGGAATTCCCCGGCGCCCGGCCGTCCTGGTCCAGGTCATCGCCGCGTGGGTCGTGATGCTGACGCTCGGGGTCGTGGCGACACGCCGGATTGGCCGGCTCGCGCGCACGCTGACCCAGCACGAGCACGTGCATACCGCGACGCTGGACGAAGTCGAGCAGCTGCAGCTGTCGAATGCGATCCTCGACGTGATCGCGCGATCGGTGGACGTGCCGCTGGCCTTCCAGGCGCTGGCGCAGCGCATCGCCAGGTTGGTGCCGTGCGACCGGGTCGGGCTGGCGCTGCTCTCGGAAGACGGGCAGGAGTTCCAGACCTACACCGCCCGGGTCCACGACGAGGAGCGCCGGACCCGCCCCCGCCCGGACATCGTCTTCAAGAGCGACCGCACCGCGCTCGGTTCGGTGGTCCGGTCGCGCGAGCCGCTGATCATCAGCGACACGAGCGAAGGGGTGGCGGACTTCATCGACATCAACGTCCTGCACACCGCCGGCCTGGGATCGGCGCTGATCATGCCGCTCCTGGCCAAGGGACGCGCGGTCGGCACCTTGAACGTGGTCTCGCGCCAGAACGCCGCCTTCAATCGGCTGCACATCGACGTCCTGCTGCCGATCGCGGAGATCTTCGCGGTCGCGTATGTCGCGCAGCAGAGCCAGATTGCGGTTGGCAAGTTCCGCTCGATGGAGACGATGTCGGAGCTGACGCTGTCGATCGCGGCCGAAATCAACAGCGCGCTCCAGACGATCACCGGCCACTGCGACCTGCTCGAACGGATCTACACCGATCCCGAGCTGCAGCGCGATCTCGCCACCGTCGTGCACGAAGCACAGCGGATCGCGGCGCTGCTCGACAAGATGCGCGACGCCGCCAAGGATCGGCTGAAGGCGGTCGCGGACGAAGTCAGCCAGGGAAAGATTCCGGAGAGTCCCGAAGAGTATCGAAGTCACTAGTCGCTAGTCGCTAATCGCGAATCACTGATCACCGGATCACGGGGTCGCCGGATCAGGATCCAGGTTTCGGAATTAGCGATTCGCGAGTGCGACGGTGAGGGCGAGCTCCACGAGCACCACCACTGTCGCTCCCACGAACAGCCAGTCACGCAGCCGCAGGTATTCGGCGAACGACACCAGGACGCGCAGGATCGGCGTGGCCATGAGGACGATCAGGCCGGCGTTGAGGAGCCAGAGACTGGCGGGGCTGGGGTGCGCGAGCCAGAGCGCGAGGCCGGCGGCCAGCAGCACGGCGCTGACGGTCACGCCGGTCACCAGGAGCCGGCCCATCAAGCGTTCGAGGTGCGCCAGGGAGTCGGGGGCGGATCTCACAGGCTTCGCTTCAGGTAAATGACCGCCACCAGCAGCAGGACCACGGCCATCAAGAGCTTGAGCCACTTCGAGCGCGTGCGGCCGCCGAACCACAGACCCGCGCGCGATCCGACCAGGACGCCGAGCACCGCCGCGGCAGCGAGCGGCGGGTTGGCGTAGCCGTTCGCATACTGGATCGGCACCGAGGCGACCGCCGTGACCCCGATCATCAGCGAGCTCGTCGCCGCCGCCGCCCGCATCGGCACGCCGCACCACGCGTTGAGCACCGGCACCTTCAGAATGCCGCCGCCAATCCCGAACGCGGCGGACACGTTCCCGGCGAGAAACGACACCCCCAGCGCGGCCGGTAACCGACGCACCCTGTAGACCACCTCCGCGCCGGATTCCTTGTCGTAGTAACGTCCGCCGAGTGGGCCCGGATCGACGTTCGGGTCGCGGATCACGTTCTGCCGCTCGAGTTGGGTCAGCATGATCGCGGCGACGATCACCGCCACCGCGGCAAAGCCCCTCTCGAGCGCCACATCCGAGATGCGCGTGACGGTCATCGCCGCCGCCACCCCGCCGGCCGCGGAGGCCATTTCAAGCAGCATCCCGAGGCGCAGGTTGATCAGGTTCTTCCCGGTGGTTCCTGCCGCGACCGCGCTCGACGTGGCGATCACCGTGACCAGGCTGATCGCCGCCGCCACCTTGAAATCGAGCCCGAGCGCGGCATTCAGGAACGGCACCAGGAATACGCCGCCGCCCAGGCCGAGCAGCGCGCCGAGGCATCCGGCAACGGTGCCGGCTGCCATCACGATCACGACAATGGCGGGCGTGACGAGGATGGGCAATGCAAGGACGCTCGCAGGCGCAGGAATAGTCGGCGTGAAAAGCCGGTGACCCGCCGGTCGCGAGACGCCTCGCGATTCTATCTGAAACCCCGGCCGGCCACAGGCGTGATCAACGCGACCGGCAGTCGTATACTGCTGCGCATGCAACGCCGACACTTCCTCGCCTCCCTCGCCGCCACCCCCGCGGTGATGCTGCCGCGGACCGCCCGGATCGAGGCGGCGGCCGCCCCGCTGCCGCGCGGCAAGATCACGCGCGTCAGGATCTTCCAGCCGCCGGTGCCGAACCCGCTCTTCAACCAGAGCAACATGGTGTGCACCGTCGAAACCGATTTCGGGGTCACCGGGATTGGCGAGGGCGGGTCGAAGGACACGCTCGAACAGTGTGCGGGCACCCTGATTGGCAAGGACCCCTTCAAGATCGCGGCAATCTGGCAGGAGATGTTCATCGCGTGGTTCTACCCGCCGGGACGCGAGAAGACTCATGCGGTCGGGGCGATGGACCTCGCGTTGTGGGACATCAAAGGCAAGGTGCTCGGTCTGCCGATCCACGAGCTGCTCGGCGGTTCGGTACGCAACTACTGCGAATGTTACGGGACGACGACCGTCGCGCCGGGCGGGGCGGCGACGCTGCGCGATCGCGCGAAATCCGCGATCGATGCGGGCTACCGGGCGTTCCGGATGGGGGCGGCGGATGTCCCGGTGGGAGGGACCTACAACACGCACGACATGGTTCGCCGGGTGATTCAGCAGTGCAAAGAGGTCCGGGACGGGGTGGGCCAGAACGGTGACTGGTGCATCGACTTCCATCAGCGCTTCGATCTGAACGACGCGATGCGCGCCTGCCGCGGGATCGAGGAGTTCGAGCCCTACTTCGTGGAGGATCCGGTGCTCGATCAGCACGCGCTGCAGGACCTCCCGAAGCTGCGGCAGATGACCAGCGTGCCGCTCACCCACGGCGAGGAATGGGGCCACCGGTGGGACTTCAACACGCTGGTCGAGAACCACGACATCGACTACATCCGCGCGACGCTGCCCAACGTCGGCGGGATCACCGAGATGATGAAGATTGCGGCGATGTGCGAAACGCACGCGGTCGGGATCGTGCCGCACTTTACCGGACCGATCGCGACCGCGGCGCTGGTCAACGCCCTCTCGACGTTCCCGGGCCCGGTGATGATGGAATACAACTACGGCGGCCGTCCGATCGACTACCTGCCGGAATGCCTCGACTGGCGCGAGGGCAAGGCCTACACCAACCAGCGGCCGGGCCTGGGCGTCACCCTGGATCCAAGCAAGCTGAAACAGATCGGCGAAGTGACACAGCCGGGACGGCAGAACATCTTTCGTCGTCCCGACGGATCGCTGACGCACTGGTAAGACCCGCCGGCGTTCTCAATCCCAATCGGGCCGGGTCTTGAGTCCCCGGCCTGGAAATCGTTCACTCCATGCGCGGCGCGGCTCCCGCCGAGTCCTGCCGGCATCGTGAACGCCTCGCCGCTCATTTCCGGCCGTGCTGTTGCGGCGTCATGCTCGCGATAGAATGAGGCATTCCCCGGTACACGATGTCGCTGCAACCCGGACACCTCCTCGCCCAGTACGAAATCCTGGCCCCGCTCGGTTCCGGGGGGATGGGAGACGTGTATCGGGCGCGCGACCTGCGGCTGGCGCGGGACGTGGCGATCAAGGTCATGGCCGAGCACATCGCGTCGGACCCGGAGATGCGGCAGCGCTTCGAGACCGAAGCGCGAGCGATCGCCGCGCTATCGCATCCGAGCATCCTGTCGATTTACGAGCTGGCGATCGTGGATGGATTCCCGGTCGCGGTGATGGAACTGCTCGAGGGCGAAACGCTGCGCGGGCGGCTGACCAAGGGCTCGCTCGGGTGGCGCGAGGCGGTGCAGATCGGCGCGGCGATTGCGGAAGGGCTGTCGGCGGCGCATTCCAAAGGGGTCATCCATCGCGATCTCAAGCCCGAGAATGTGTTCCTGACCGCCGACGGCGCCGTGAAGATCCTCGACTTCGGCCTGGCGCTTCATCGGATCGACCCGCTCCTCCCAGGGCCTGACGGCCCGACGATGGCGCACACGGCGCACGGCGTCGTGCTCGGCACGTTCGGATACATGTCTCCCGAACAGGTGCGCGGCGAACGGGTCGACGGCCGAAGCGACATCTTCGCCGCCGGGTGCCTGATCTACGAGATGCTCACCGGCCAGCGCCTGTTCAACGGCGCCACGCCGCTCGAGATCGTCGCGCACCTGATGCACGACAGCGTGCTCGAGCTGGGCGCGTTCGATCCGCTCGCGCCCGCGGAGCTGCGCGCCATTGTCGGGCGCTGCGTCGATCGGGAGCGCTCGCGCCGGTTCGAGTCCGCGCTGGATCTGGCGATCGCCCTGCGCGCGCTGCTCACCGGATCGCTCGTGAAGAGCGTGGGCCGCCGCGCCCGGCCACGGGGGAAGTCCCTCGCGGTGCTGCCATTCATCAACGCGAGCGCGGATCCACAGATCGAGCATCTGTCCGACGGGGTGACCGAAAGCATCATCAACAGCCTCTCGCAGCTCCAGGGATTGCGGGTCGTGCCGCGCAGCCTCGTCTTCCGCTACAAGGGGCTGCAGATGGATCCGGCCACCGTGGGGCTGGCGCTCAATGCGCGCACGATTCTGACCGGCCGCGTGTCGCAGCGTGACGGCGTGCTGACGATCCAGGCCGAGCTCGTCGACACCGCCACCGAATCCCAGCTCTGGGGAGAACAGTTCCGGCAGAGGACGAGCGAGCTGCTGGCGATCCAGGAAGAGATCGCCTGGCAGATTTCGGAGGCGCTGCGGCTCAAGCTGACCGGCGAGCAGAAAAAGAAGCTGCGCAAGCCGCAGACCGTCAATCCGGACGCGTACCAGGAATATCTGCGCGGCCGCTACCACTGGCACAACTTCTCGCCGGAGAGCCTCCGCCGGGCGCGGGAACATTTCGAACGTGCGATCGCGCTCGACCCCGCCTACGCGCTCGCGTACGCCGGGCTCGGCGACGCCTTCGGGGTGATGTCGTACTACGGGTTCATGGCGCCGGGGGACGGCTTCCCGCTGGCCGCCGCGGCGGCGCGGCGGGCGATCGCGCTCGATCCGGACCTCGCCGACGCACACGTGACGCTGGGGATCGAGCGGCTGTTCTGGGGATGGGACTGGGCCGGCGCCGGGCGCGAGCTCCAGAAAGCGATCGCCCTCAACCCGAACCTGGCGCTCGCACACTCCGTCTACGGCCTGGTCCTCTCGACGAGCGGCCGGCACGACGAGGCGCTGGCCGAAGTGATCCGCGGGCGCGATCTCGATCCGCTTTCACTGTTCGTGAACATGGGCGTCGCCTGGGCGCATCTCTTCGCCGGCCGCTTCGACGAGGCGGCGCGTGAAGCGCTCAAGACGCGCGAGATCATGCCGGGCTTCGAAGAGGCCGGCAACGTGCTGATCACCTGCTACGAAATGCTCAACCGCTACGACGAGGCGGCGGCCTTGATGGCGCACCAGAGCTGCTGGGGGCTGCCGTTCGACGGCACGGTGCTGGTGGACACGTACCGAACCGGAGGCGCGAAAGAATACTGGCGCAAGCGGCTCGAGATGCTGACCGCGGTCGCCGCCACAGCGCCCCCCGCGATCCACTACTCGTCCGCCGTGATTCACCACTACCTCGGCGACATCGATCGGGCGCTCGAGTGCGTCGAGCGGATGGTCGCGGAACACATCGGCGGCGTGGTATTTCTTGGCGTCGATCCGGTGCTGGCGACGCTGCAGGGGCATCCTCGCTACGAGGCCGCGCTCACGCGGGTGGGGGTGCCCCGCCCGCAAACGGCTTCAGTACCGCATACAGCGTCGAGATGATCGGGGCGGGCAGGCCGGCGCGGGCGGCGCGCCGCACCACCGACCCGAGGAGCGCCTCCACTTCAATGCGCTTCCCCTGCGCCAAATCGATCAGCAATGACGACCGCATCGAGCCGGGTATCGTGCCCACGTAGCCGCTGATCCGTTCGATGATGTCCGCCGCGATCGGCACCCCCTCCGACCGGCCGACGCGCTCGATTTCCCGGCAGCCTTCGAGCAGCTGCGCGCGCACCTCCGGATCCGCCCACAACGGACCGATCGGCAGCCGTGACGCACCGGTGAACCCGGCCAGCGCGACGAGAAAGACGAACTTCTCCCAGATCGCCACCCGCCCATCATCCACCGCCTCGGACTGGATGTCGGCGCTCGCGAGCGCCTGGTGAATCGCGCGTACGCGCGCCGTCAGGCGCGGCAATGGGGCGAACACTTCGCCGAACACGATGCGCCGATGCGTTCCGGTCTGCTCGATCACGCCCGGCGCAGTCAGCGACGCGGCGATGTAGGTGGTGCCGCCAATCACCGCGGCCTGGCCGACGACGGCGGCGAGCTCGTCGACGCTGTCCACGCCGTTCTGCAGCGTCAGCACGGAGGACTCGGGCCCGAGCATCGGCGACACGAGCGGCAGCGCGGTGCGATTGTCGTACGCCTTGACGGCGACGATCACGACGTCCACCGGCCCGACCGCGGACGAGTCCTCCTCCACGCGGGCGTGGACCGTGAAGTCCCCCAGCGCGGGGCTGCGAATCTCGAGCCCGCGGGTCCGCATCGCGCTCAGGTGCTCGCCGCGCGCGATGAACGTCACGTCGTGACCCGCGCGGGCGAGCCTCGCGCCGTAGTAGCCGCCCACCGCTCCCGCGCCAAGGATGGCAAATTTCATGTTTCGAGTCTCGTGCGCCGGCCGATCTCCGCCGATGCACGCTCCACCTCGAGTCTCCCCACGGCGTGCCCCCCGTCCAGGCAAATCCGCCAGGCGCGATGACGGCTGAATCAGGACCGCCAACGCTGCCTGTCTGGGGAATGTAACATGCACACCTGTCAGGGGATCCGGGCCCACCCCTTCCGGCGCCGGTGAATGCGGATCGGTGGCTGCCCCGCGTGCTAGAATGCCGCTCAAGGCCGAGCGCCGGCGGGTGTACCGCCGCGCCCGGAAGATGGCATGGCCGCCCGCATCACCACCTACGTCGTTGTCGGCATCGTCGCCGCGACTCTGATCGCGGGCCTGATGGTCGGCGCCCAGCGCGACGACAATAGCGGCCCCGTCGATCTGATTGTGTTCAATGCCGCGATCTACACCGCGGACGAGTCCGGGACGATGGCGGAAGCCGTGGCGATCCGCGGCAATCAGATCCTCCGCGTCGGCAGCAACCGCGAGATCAATCGCCTGCGCCGCCCTCAAACAACTGTGGTGGATGCCCTGGGCGCCGCCGTCCTTCCAGGATTCAACGACGGGGACGTGCAATTCATCCCCGGCGGCATCGGCCTGGAAACGATCGACCTGCTCGGAGCCGAGACCACCGACGACATCCAGACACGAATCAAGGACTGGGCCGCCGTGCATCCCGATCGGCTCTGGGTCGTGGGGCGCGGATGGGACCCGGAAATGTTCGGCGCCACGGGACCCGCGCGGCACCTGCTCGACGCGGCGATTGCCGATCGGCCCGTGCTGCTCCTGTCCTACGATGGACGCTCGGCCTGGCTGAACACGAACGCGCTGCGCCGCGCGGGGATCACGAAGCGCGCGCCGAGCCGCGTCGGAGTGGCCGAGGATCCTCGCACGGGCGAGCCGACCGGGTGGCTGCGAGAGGACGCGGTCAAAGTCGCCACCCGCCTGGTGCCGCCGCCGAGCCGGGAGGACCGCGCGGGAGGCCTGCGCGCGGCGATTGCGGAAGCGCAGCGGAACGGCATCACGAGCGTGCACGATGTCACCACCGGGGCTGACGAATTCGGGGTCTACGAGGACGCCCGGCGTGCCGGCGAATTGAACGTCCGGGTGTACTCCTCGGTCCGGCTCGACGCGGCGCCGGGCACCGGATCACCCGACCCGTTCAGCGCGATCGAGGCGCTGTCCAGCAAGTACCCCGACGATCCGGTCTTCAAGGTCGGCGGCGCGCGGATCGCGATCGATGGACCGGTCGAGACCGGCAGCGCGGCGCTGCTCGAGCCGTACGAGCGAAAGGGCGCCCCGTTCGCCGGCGATACCGCCATCGCTCCGGACGCGCTCAACCGGCTGGTTCGGCTGCTCGACGCGCGGGGATGGCAGGTCACCACCGAAGCGACCGGCGATCGCGCCGTGCGCATGGCACTCGACGCATTCGAACATGCCCGCCGCTCGAATCCTGACACCAGTCGTATCCGCCGCCACCGCATCGAGGGCATCGGAATCGTTGACGCGGCCGACCTGCCGCGTTTCAAGCCGCTCGGATTGATCGCGTCGATGGAACCGCTCCACGGAGGCTCCGCGGAAGGGCATCGCAACGCGTGGGCGCGCAATCTCGGGCCCGATCGCGCCGGGCGGGCCTGGCCGTATCGCAGCGTCGGGTCGGCGGCCGCGAAGCTCGTGTTCGGCACCGGCTGGCCGACCGCGCCGATGAGCCCGATGGCCGCGATTCACGCCGCCGTCAATGGCGCCGAGGCGTCAGAAGCACGGCTGCCGCTCAAGCGCGCGATCGACGCGTTCACGTCGGGACCGGCATTCGCGTCCTTCGACGAGCAGCGCAAGGGCTCGCTGAAGCCGGGCATGCTCGCCGATCTGGTCGTTCTCTCGAAGGACATCTTCAAGGCGCCGGCCTCTGAGCTCGGGTCCACGACCGTCGCGGTGACGGTGTTCGACGGCAAGATTGTCTACCGCCGGAGCACCAGAGCCACCGATTGACGGTCTAGTGCCCTGGAAGCACCATCTCGACGCGGTACTTGCCATCCGCGGCGGGCCGCAGCAGAGCGATGCGAGCCGCGAAGCCCGGCGCGATGGTCGCGTCCCCGCGCCCCTTCCAATCCGGCAACGCGACCAGCTCCCCCTCGGTGTAGCCGGTGTCGGGCACCGCGAACCAGCCGGACGCATCGATCGTCCGCAGCGCGCCGGAGGTCCGCAGATCCCCCAGGTCGTCAATGCTCACGTTGATGTGCATCGCTCTCCGGCCGTCCTCCCGCCAGACTCGTCGGTTCGCGACCATCCCGATATCGGCGGCATAGGGGGCGACCCCCGCACCGTTGATCACGGTGGCGTTGGTCACGAGCAGATACAGTTCCTTCGACTCGTTCACCGGCAGGCTCTCGTAGCGCTTCGGATCGGCGCGGTCGACGCGCCCGGACGCCAGCGCGTCCAACGCCGAGACGATGGCGATGAAGTTCAGGCGCACGAGCGGCGGATCGGGCTCCTGCGATGGCCAGGGGCCGGTTTCGATCAGCACGACGGGCGTTCCCCAGAGCGTCAGGTTGTCGCCGAAGGCGCGCACCTCGAACTCGTCGTCATAACGGCCAATCTGGCCGGAGGCAAACGGCTCGAGCGAATCACGGATGACCGCACAGAGCTTTCTGGTCAGGACACGGCCGGCACTATCGCTCCGCTTTTCGTCGAAAGCGACCGACAATAGCGAGATCGAGGCTGGCTTCGGCGGCAGGCCGACCGACGTGCGCCAGCTCTGGTTGTGCAGGTTGAAGCCGACGGCGGGGTTGATCCGATCGCGCAGCGCTTTCAGGATCCGCCCTTCCGGCGACTGGAGCCGCAGCGCATCCCGATTGACGTCGAGGCCCTGGGCGTTCCGGCGGGTGAACTGCTCGGCCCCGTCCGGGTTCAGCATCGGGACGATGTGGAGGGTGAGTCGGGAGAGCAGCCGCTGCACGACCGGGTCGGCGCGGCGGCGCGCCAGATAGTCGAGGAGATCGAAGAGTGCCGCGGTGGCGGTCGGCTCGTCGCCGTGCATCTGCGACCAGAGCAGCACGCTGATCGGCCCGGTGCCGACGCGCACGACATTGATCGCGCGTCCTTCCACGGAGGTCCCGGCCGGCTCGAGCCTGAACAGATCCGGCGCCGCCGAAAAGAACCCGTTGAGGCGCCGCAC
>JBDTSX010000061.1:0-12747 GCA_039930925.1 Acidobacteriota bacterium
CTGTTCCGACCGTTCGTGGAGCTGCTCTCCGACATCCGGGCGACCTATCGGTCGGTGACCGGGACGACCCACGTCACCGTGGCGCCGGTCATCGTGCGCTATGCCCTCAGTGGCGTCGTCACCGACGACGGCAACGGACGCGGCGTGCAGAATGCGCGCGTCGAGATCCTGGATGGACCGGACGCGGCACGCTCGACCCAGACGGACGCCGCCGGCGTCTACCGCATCGCCGACATCGTCGCGGGACGGATCACGATCCGGGTCACGCAGGCGTCGTTCGAGACCGCGGATCGGCCGGTCACGTTGTCGTCGGACTCGCGTCTCGATGTCGCGCTGCGCGCCCGCGTCAACGTCACCGGGTTCTACGGCACCTTCACCGTCACCTTCACCATCGCGGCGCAGACGTGCGAGTTTCCGATCACCCCGGGACCGTCCGGCCAGCTGATCTTGTCCGGGCGCGAGGACGGGACGAATTTTCAGGCGAAAATCATCGAGCGCGGGACGTCGCGAACGTATGCCGGCGTGATGCAGCTCGATGGTCGCTTCTCGGGAAACGCGAGCGGCCCGCTTCCCGGGTTCGGCCCGGTCATCCTGAAGCACGACTTCACCGGCGTGCTCGATGGACGCGTGTCCGGCGGATCGATCACCGCCACGGAGAACATCGTCTACGACGCGCCGTGTCCGGGCAAGATCGCCAGGTTCACCATCAACGGCAATCGGTGACGCGCCGCCGACCCACCGCGGCCTCCCGCACTGCGAACTGTTGCCACGTGCCGGGCGCTCTTGCACCGCGCCGACAGTGGCGGCGGGCAGCCGAAGCCCGCCCTCAGTCCTGAGCCCTCAGCCAAAAGTCCGTCCAGACGTGCTGTTTTGAACAGCTTTCGACCCGGCCGCTCCACTAATCTGCCGGGGTGATCGTTGCGCCTCCCGCGCAGCGATGACCACTGAAGCATGCGGCGTCACGCGGGAGTGGCCCCCTCAATGAGTAGATTGATCCGCCGCATCCACCCGGTCGCCTGGCTGATGTGCGGTATCGGCATCTGGCTGGCGACCTTCGTGACGGTGCGCGCCAGAACCCCGATCGCCCAGGCCGCGCCGGCGGCCGCTGTCCAGCAGGCGCCTGCTTCCCCGGCCGCGCCGGCCACGCCGGCTGTGCCCAAGCCGCCTCCCACGGGACCTGCGACCTTTGTCGGCGACAAGGCCTGCCTCGATTGCCACGACACCTACAAGCGTGGCATCGAAGGGAGTCCGCATTCGCGCGCGATGGATCCGCGCTCGCCGGCGGCCAAGCAGGGGTGCGAGACCTGTCACGGCGCGGGGAGCCGGCACGCGGAAGACACGTCGATCCCGGTCAAGATTTTCAGCAAGATGAGTCCGCGGGAGGTGACCGCGACATGCGCCACCTGCCACAACCGCGGCGAGCACGCCCTGTGGGACGGCAGCCAGCACGATGCGCGCGGCCTGACCTGCACGACCTGTCACAGCGTGCACGACCCGAAGAGCGAGGCCGGGCAGTTGAAGGCGAAGACCCAGCCCCAGCTGTGCGCCACCTGCCATCGCGACAAGGTCGCCAAGCTCGATCGCTCCGGCCACATGCCGGTGCGCGAAGGCAAGATGGAGTGCTCGACCTGCCACAGCCCCCATGGCGCCACCAACGTGAAGCTGCTGCGCAAAGGGGACTCGGTCGGCGAGCTGTGCACGTCGTGTCATGCCGACAAACGGGGACCGTTCCTGTGGGAACATGCGCCGGGCCGCGACGGCTGCGTGACCTGCCACGATCCGCATGGCTCGTCCAACGAGCGCATGCTGGTGGCCAAGCCGCCGATTCTATGCCAGCGGTGCCACGTCGGCACACGCCATCCCAGCACCATCTATGACGGCGCACTGGTCGGTGCGGGCG
This sequence comes from Acidobacteriota bacterium, assembly GCA_039930925.1. Lineage (GTDB taxonomy): Bacteria > Acidobacteriota > Vicinamibacteria > Vicinamibacterales > 2-12-FULL-66-21 > JALZOC01. The sequence goes on from JBDTSX010000061.1 coordinate 1,901, forward strand.
CCTCGCCGAGCGTGCGTGTCTACGGGCGATCGTGCGTGACCTGTCACGTGAACATTCACGGGTCCAACCATCCAAGCGGACAACGGTTCATCCGGTGAGGTACCCGATGCGCATCTCCCGCGCACTCTGCACGATGGTCGCGGCCGTGGTCCCGCTCTGCGTGCACGCGCAGGAACCGGCAACCCCGGCGCCTGCCTCCGTCACGCCGCCATCCGCCTGGACCGGCATGATCGACTTCGGCCTTCGCGGCACGGATGTCACGGGAGACGCCGCCCGCTACGAACGCTATCGGGACCTCGGAAGCGGCCTGTTCGTCGAACAAGCGCGGCTGACCCGGGACAAGGACAACTGGATGCTCGGCTTCGGCGCTGAGCACGCGGGCCGGCGCGATCAGCGATACACCGGATCGGCCGTTCGTCCCGGAAAGCTGAAGGCATGGCTGCTGTGGGATCAGATCCCGATGCTCCTCAGCCGCACCACCCGCACGCTGTTCACCGGTGTCGGCACCGGCGTGCTGTCGATTGACGACGGCCTGCAGGCCCAGGTCCAGGCGCAGCCGTCCGCCCTGGCCGCCGTCTTCCGGCAGTTCTCGACCGTCTTCGAGACCAGCACCCGCCGGCACATCGGCGAAGGGGGCTTCGAATATCTCGCGACCCCGCAGCTCACGCTGAAGGCGAACGTCAGGCACACCAACCGCGAGGGGGTGATTCCGTTCGGCGGCAGCTTCGGCCACAGCAGCCTGGTCGAAACCCCGGCGCCGGTGCAGCACGACCTCACGGACTTCGACGCGGGCGCGGAATATGCGCGCGCACCGCTGCTGCTGCGGGCCGGCTACACCGGCTCGTGGTTCCACAACAACGTGACCTCGATGGAATTCGACAGCCCGTTCCTCGCCGTGGACAACGCCAGCGCGTCGTCGCGGGGGCGCATCGCCCTCGCGCCGTCGAACTCGTTCATCGGCGTCAACGGCACGGCGTCGGTCAAGCTCCCCCATCATTCGCGCGCGACCGCCTACGTCTCGACGGGAACCCTGAAAGATGCCGGCGATCCGATCATTCCGCAGACCATCAACTCGGTGATTACGCCGGCGGCGCTCGACCGCGCCACGGTGGAAGGGGAAGCACGCACCTCGGCGGTGACGCTCTCGTTCGTGTCCCGCCCGGCGCGATCCCTGGACTTCGACGTCCGCTACCGCTCCTACGACTACGACAATCGCACGCCGGAGTTCGCGATGCGCGAGCGGGTCGCCTACGACAACGCCATCGCGGTCGTCAGCCCCCCCGCCGAGACTGAACCCTTCGGGGTGCTGCGGCGCACGCTGGACGCCGACTTCAGGCTCATTCCCCGGGGCGGGATCACCGCGGGCGTCGGCTTCACCCGATCCACCGAGGATCGGACCCATCGCATCTTCGAGTCCACGACCGACAACACCGTCCGCCTGACCTTCGACAGGGTCAGCACGCAGTGGTTCACGCTGCGCACCAAATACGAGCATGCCCAGCGGCGGGGCACCGGCATTGAAGAGGGTGAGCTCGAGCTGGCCGCGATCGGCGAGCAGACCGGCATGCGGCATTTCGATGTCGCCAACCGCAACCGGGATCGCGTCACCATCCTCGGGCTGGTCATGCCCGCCGAGAACGTCGCGGTCAGCGCCTCCATCGCCGCCGGGAAGGACGACTACCTGGAGAGCCTGTTCGGCCTCCGCGACAACACCCATCGCGTCTACGGCACCGGCGTGGATCTCACCCCGACCGAGCACGTCGTGCTGTCCGCGTCGTACTCGTTCGAGCGGTACACCGCGCTGTCACGATCGCGGCAGGCAAACCCGGGCGTGCAGTTCACCGACCCCTCGCGCAACTGGGCGACCGACGCGGCCGACCGGGTGCACGCCCTGCTCGCCAGCGCGGAGATCAACCGCATCGCCGACAAGATCAATCTGCGGTTCGGCTACGACTTCAGCCGCGCCCGGGCGCGCTACGACTACATCACCGGTCCGGTGCAGGATCGCACGCTGCCGGAAGAAGTCCCCGTGCCCACGACGCTGCCCCAGCCGGTTGGGCTGCCTCCCACTCTCAGCGAGCTGCAGCGCGGCACGACCGACGCGACCTACGCGCTGAACGGCCGCCTCTCGGTTGGAGTATCGTGGTGGTACGAACGGTACCGCGTGAACGACTTCACGCTGGACGCCGACGCCAATCCGGATCTGGCGCGTGGGCCGGTGCTGCTGATGGGATATCTCTACCGCCCCTATACAGCGAACACCGTGTGGGGACGAATTGTCTATGCGTGGTAGCGCCAGCTCGGGACAATTCCAGGGAGCAGCAATGATGAGCCGTCTATTCGTGACCGTGGTGTCGGTGGTTCTCGCGTCAGGCGCGAGCATCGCGGCGCAGGACGCCAAGCAGGTCGCCGCTGGAAAGAAGGTGTACGACACCTATAACTGCCAGAAGTGCCACAGCGTCGGCGGCGTGGGCAGCAAGGTGTCGCCGCTCGACGGCGTCGCAACCAAGCTCACCGCGGAGGACATCCACAAGTGGCTGGTCACTCCGGACGAGATGACCGCCAAGTTGAAGAAGAAGCCCAAGGTCAAGATGAAGACCCAGGAATACAAACCTGGAGAGGTCGACGCCGTGATGGCGTACCTGGCCACTCTCAAGTAGCGCGCGCACGCCGTCCGTGCAGGAACCCGCACTCGTCCGCAATCCGCTGTCGGTGGCCGGCGCCTCGCTGACGACCGTCAGCGTGTTGGCGTTCATCGTCTACTACATCAGCCACGCCATGGGGTGGTGGATCAGTCCCTACGGCGGGCTGCTCGGCTTTGTCGCGATCCCGGCGTTGTTCCTGCTGGGTCTGCTGCTGATTCCGATCGGGATGTGGCGCGAGCGGCGCCGGCGCCGCGGTGGACGCGCGGCCTGGCAGTGGCCGGCGATCGATCTGGCCAGCTCGCGCACGCGTCAGGTCGTCATCGTCGTCGTCCTGCTGACGGTCGTGAACATCGGGTTGCTGGCGGTGGCGACCCTCGGCGCAACCCACTACATGGAGACCACTTCGTTCTGCGGGCAGGTGTGCCACGAGCCGATGCGCCCCGAGTTCACCGCCCACCAGGAAGGGGCGCACGCCAACGTCACCTGCGTGGCCTGTCACGTCAGCCCCGGCGCCGCGGGCACCATCCGCGCGAAGCGCAACGGCACCCGTCAGTTGTATCTGGTCTTGAGAGGCACCTTCGCCCGGCCGATTCCGACGCCCGCCCGAGGGTTACCGGTCGCCGCCGACACCTGCGTGAATTGTCACCGCCCCGCGCTTCCCGTGCCGGATATCACCCGCGTCACCCGCGAGTACGCAGACGACGAGGCCAGCACCGAGACGGCCACCACCGTCCTCGCCTACCCCAATCGCAACCACTGGCACGCGCGTGCAGACGTCCGTGTCGAGTACGTCGCCGCAGACGAGAAACGGAAAACGATCCCCTACGTCCGGGTCACCGATCCCGGCGGCCGGACGACCGAGTACTTTGCCAAGGGAGTGACGGCGCGTCCCGCCGGCGAAGTCCGCCACATGGATTGTCTCGACTGCCATAGCCGGCCGGCGCACACGATGTCGGCATCAGCGGAAGAGGCCGTCGATCGCGCGATTGCCGGAGGGGCAGTGAGCCGCGAGCTGCCGTTCGTGCGCCGCGAGCTCGTCGCGGCGCTGACCGCCGCGTATCCCGACGACGACGCGGCGGCGACGGGCATCGCGGCCGGGTTGAGAAACGTCTATGGCCGGCAGCCGAAAGCGCAACCCGCGCTGGTGACGGCGGCGATCGATACGGCGCAGCGTCTCTATCGCGTCAACGTGTTCCCGGACATGAAGGTCACCTGGGGCACCTACCGGAACCAGCGCGGTCATACCGGAGAGGTCCCTGGATGCTTCCGTTGCCATGATGACGAGCACAAGGCCGCCGACGGCCGGCTCGTGCGTCAGGACTGTGAGCTGTGCCACAAGGAGCAGTAGCACCACAGGATCAGCCAGCGCGACGCCGTCCGGACGGCGACAGTATGATGTGTCGACCGGAGGCCCGATCAGATGCTCACGTTTCGACGACTGCCCGCGATCCTCGTTATCCTGCTCGCCGTCGCGTCCGTTGACGGCTCCCCTCGCGCCCAGTCTCCTTCGGCTCCGCCGCGCGCGGCAGGCTCGCGCCCCGCGGCCGCGCGGCTGACCACGCCGATCGCCGAGTGGGGCCACAACCTCGGCGACGATCACTTTCTCGTCAACTACCAGCAGCTCATCTCCTACTGGAAAAAGCTCGAGAACGAATCGCCGCGCGTCCATGTCGTGGACATCGGGAAGAGCTCGGAAGGGCGGCCGATGCTGATGGCGATCGTCACCTCGCCGGCGAACTACCAGCGCCTGGCGGAATACAAGCGCATCGCGAGCCGGCTCGCCAACGCGGAAGGGCTGACCGACGACGCCGCCCGCGCGCTCGCCAGGACCGGCAAGGCGGTGGTGTGGATCGACGGCGGCCTGCACGCCACCGAAACGCTCGGCGCGCAGCAGCTTCTCGAGCACGTCTGGCAGATGGCCAGCCGCACTGACGAGGAGACCCTGCGGTTCCTGGACGACGTGATTCAGCTGTGCGCGCTGGTGAACCCGGACGGCATGGACCTGGTCTCCGACTGGTACATGCAGCACGGCAACATGGCGATTCCCGTCCTCTATAACAAGTACGCCGGCCACGACGACAATCGCGACTTCTACATGGCCGCGCTCGCCGAGTCCACCAACATCGATCGCGTGATGTACCGCGAGTGGTATCCACAGATCATGTACAACCACCACCAGACCGGGCCGCAGGGGACGGTCATGTTCGCCGCGCCGTTCCGCGATCCGTTCAACTACTTTCAGCACCCCTACGCGATCGCCGGCATCGATGTCGTCGGGGCGATGATGATGGAGCGGTTCCTCACGGAAGGAAAACCGGGCGTGACCCAGCGGCGGGGGGCGCCGTACTCGACCTGGTTCAACGGCGGGCTGCGGACGACCGCGCACTTCCACAACATGATCGGCATCCTCACCGAGACCATCGGCAGCCCGGATCCGATCAGCATTCCCTTTGTCGCGAGCAAGCAGCTGGCCGACTCGAACCTGTGGTGGCCGATCAAGCCGCAGGCGCAGTGGCACATGCGGCAGTCGATCGAGTACTCGATGACAGCCAATCGCGCGATCCTCGACTACGCGTCCCGCTACCGCGAGAAGGTGCTCTACGACATCTACCGGATGGGGCGTGATGAAATCCAGTGGGGAAGCGAGGATCACTGGACGTTCACGCCGCACGAGATGGCCCGCGTGCAGGACGAGCTCGTTGCGCGCGGCGCCGTCGAGCGGACCGAGATTCCTGGCGCCGCATCGCCGGCGGCCGCGGCGGGCCGGGGTGCGGCCGCGGGCAGTCGGGGCGGCGGGCCGGGCGAGCATCCGCTCTATGCCGCCCTCACCTCTCCCGCACTGCGCGATCCGCGCGGGTTCGTGCTACCGGCCGACCAGCCCGACTTCGGCACCGCAACGAAGTTCGTCAACACCCTGATGAAAACCGGGATTGCCATCCTTCGCGCCACCGCGCCGTTCACGATCGCCGGAAAGACCTACCCGGCCAACTCCTACGTCGTCAAGACCGCGCAGGCGTTCCGGCCGCATGTGATGGACATGTTCGAGCCGCAGGATCATCCGGACGACATCGCGTATCCCGGAGGTCCCCCCACACCCCCTTACGATGTGACCGGTTATACGCTGGCCTTCCAGATGGGCGTGCGGTTCGACCGGATCCTGGACGACTTCAACGGACCGTTCGCGAAGCTGACCGACTTTGCGAAGGTACCCGCTGGCGCGATCACCCGGACACCGGCCCCGGCCGGCTATTACTTCAGCCACCAGAAGAACGACAGCTTCATCGTCGTCAACCGGCTGCTGGCAGCGGGCGAAGAGGTGTCGTGGTTGGAGAGCGGCCCGTTCGGGCGCGGAACGTTCTACGTTGCGGCAAAGCCGACGACACTGCCAATCCTGCAGAAGGGGACGGACCTCGGAATCGATTTCGAAGCAACGCCCGCGTCCCCTTCAGGGCCAGCGGCCCGTCTGCGAAAGCTGCGGATCGGGCTGTTCGACACCTACGGGAGCAACAACATGCCGTCCGGCTGGACGCGGCTGGTCCTCGAGAACTTCGAGTTTGCGTACGACCGGGTCTTCCCGCCCGATCTGGATGCCGGCGGCCTCCGCGAGAAATACGACGTGATCCTGTTCAACGGCGCCGGCCTGCAGGCGACCGGAGCCGGCCGCGGCGCGGCGGCACCAGCGGCGGGAGGGGGGCGCGCCGGCTTCACGCCGCGGGCGATCCCGCAAGAGCTCGCCCGGAGGCAGGGGCAGGTGTCCTCGAAGACCATCACGCAAATCAAAGAGTTCGTGCAGCAAGGGGGGACGGTCATTGCGATCGGCGGCGCCGCGCTGGGCGCCGTTCAGCAGTTCGGCCTGGCCGCGGCCAATCACCTGACGGAGAACGGGAGCCCGCTGCCTCGGGAGAAGTTCTACGTGCCCGGAGCAATCCTGCGCGTCTCGGTTGACGAGACCAATCCCCTGGCACACGGCCTGGGCAAGGAGCTGGACGTCTTGTTCGACAACGATCCGGTGTTCACGCTGCCGGCTGACGCGGCCGCGAAAGGGCTGCGCAGCGTCGCCTGGTTCGGGGCCGCGCCGCTCCGGAGCGGATGGGCGTGGGGACAGCAGTATCTCGACAAGGGGGCCGGGATCGTCGAAGCCAGCGTCGGCCGGGGACGGCTGTTCCTGATGGGACCCGAGGTGCTCTTCCGATCGCAGCCGCACGGCACCTACAAGCTGGTCTTCAATGCCCTGTACTTATCGGTCGCGCAGGGCTTGACCCCGGGCCAGTAGTCGGCGACCGCGCCACACCAGGTCAGATGCGGAGGAAGATCTTCCGGCGGTACATCCAGTACAGGATCAGCCAGAAGACCGTCACCACGGCCGCGCCGCGCAGGACCGGCTCGAATGGCGGGCCGAACACGGTGAACGGCGCGCGTCCGAGGTGCCGGAGCAGCGCCGACGTGACGAAGTGCTCGATGGTCCAGCTCATGACGTAGATGGCGATCGAATTCGCACCGATGACGAGAAGCGGGAACGACCAGCGCTTCCAGCCTTTCCATTCGATGATCGCGTAGAACGCCGCGAGGATCAGGATCACCAGACCGCCGCTGTACAGGGTGTACGACGAGGTCCAGATGCGCTTCACGATCGGACAGATGTGCAGCCACTGGAGCAGCAGGCCAGCCACGGTCAAGACGACGCCGCCGGCGACCAGGCCTTGCAGTTTGTCCAGGGTCGAGCGCGGCATCTGCAGCCAGCGTCCCGCCCACATCCCCAGCTGCATGGTGGCGAGCGTCGGGATGAAGCTGAGGGTTGACCATCCCCCGCTGTTGAACTGGAACGGCGCCGCGCGCGGGAAGAGGTTCAGGAACCAGACGTCGAAGGCCCAGGCCAGATTCGAGTTCTTGTTGAAGTGCGCGAGGAAGCCGGAGTAGAGATGCGGCCAGTTGGCCGGCACGCCGACCTGGGTGTAGTCGAAGCCGGGACCGGGCAGCGGATACACCGCGAAGGCGGCCCAGAACGCGACCAGGATTCCGACGAACGCCGCGGCCTGCACGCGGAGCGAGGCGAACGCCAGGAGGAAGAGGAACGTGTAGCCGAGGCCAATCTGCGTGAGCGTGTCTTCGAAGGTCCAGTAGGTCCGCGAGCTCTCGAGAGAGCGGAGAAAGATGCCGAGCAGGATGAGCGCCACGCTGCGCCAGGCCGCGTGGGCAAGCATTCGTCCGAACGTCTCCCCTTTTGCGCGGCGGCTCGCGATCGAGAACGGCATCGCCGCGCCAACCAGAAACGAGAAGGCAGGCTGAATCAGGTCGTGGAGCGAGCACCCCTGCCAGGGCACGTGGTTGGTGTTGTAGGCGACGATGGCCCAGAAGCGGCTGGCCGGGAAGGCCGCGTGCAGCGTCCACAGCCGCATCGCCTCGGCGAGCATCAGGAACATCACGAACCCGCGAAACGCGTCGATCGAGGTCACCCGGGTGGTCAGGGTCGCCCCGACGGCGGGCGGCGTTGCGACGGTCGAAGACACGGTCGGGCTCATGCTGACCGGCATTCTACGCCGAACGGCGAATTTTTCCAGCCCGGGTCATCGGTATCGCGATAACGGCGAGCGGGGCATGGCTCGGTTGTCGGTTGGTGAGTAGCGCCTGGCCGGGGTCACCTGGCGGGCTGCGCCGCGGCCTGCCGGTACGGTGTGAAGTCCTGCCAGATCTGCTCGAGCACTTTCGGATCGACCACTCGGGTGTCGCTCTTCTCCGGCTCCTTTTCCGAGTAGAGCACCAGCTTGACGGCGCCGCACTGCGGTCCGAGCGCGGCCGGATCGAAGACGTACAAACCCTCGTTGACCGCGTCGGTCGCCGAGACGCGCTGTTCGAGCTTGAAGGGATGGATCGGCGTCACTTCCGCGTCGCCGCAGAACGCGCGCATCCGCAGGAAGCCAGACTTGTAGCGCTTGATCGGCGGCAGCGCAACGCCCTGGGTCCGCGCCGCCCCTCGCGCAACGGTCGTCCAGAAGCCCTCCTCGAACTTCGGTGTCACCCGGACCAGCAGCACCGGCGGAAAATCCGCGACGTACTCGGACCAGTTGCTGAAATCCTGGAGTGGGCTCGCGGATGGCGGCTCCTGGGGGCTGCGCGCGCCGCTGGCACGCTCGCGTTCGCTCGCCTGCTGCGCCTGGTACTCCGCGGCAAAGGTCAGTACCGGCGTGATGAACGCGATGTCGAAGTCGGACGAGGAGATCACGTATGGCTTCAGGCTGCCCGCGCGGTGTTGCGCCGCGTCCTTGAGCGCGTCGACCGGAAACGGCCGCACCGGCTCGACCGGAAGAGGCGCAGCGCTCGGCGGAGTCGCGCTCTTCAGCTTCTTCTCCGCGAACACCAGGACATCGCACGCCTCCTCGATGCGAACGACTCGGGCGTCCCCCCGCCTGCTGGCATCACCGCCGTCCACCACCGACGTGATCCCAATCAACCCCCCGCCGGCCGTGAAGACCGGGCCCCCCTCGCTGCCCGATGCCAGCCTGAAGTCCGCGTCGATTGAGTGCGGCTCCACACGGCTGACCGTGCCGGACGCCATCCCCTTCTGCTCACGCAGCGGAGCGCCAATGGTGAAGAGCTCCTCCCGGTCCGCGACCGCCGGCCGCGCCGCCTGCCCGCAGCCAAGCGGCAGCGGCTTCAATGACGCGGCTGCCTTCGGATCGATCCAGAGGATGGCCACATTGCGGAGCGGATCGGCGGCAAGGACGCGCGCCGCGATCTTGACCGTGGGCGACAGCTGCACTTCGACCGAGGTCGCGGCGCCGACGACCCGCTGGTTGGTGGCAATCAGGCCGTTCGCGTCGATGACGAAGCCGGACGCGTGGCTCTTTGGGGTCCACAGTGCAACGACGCTGTCGGCCCATCGTGGCAACAGGAACGAAGGATCGGCTTCGAGCGGCGCGGCGGAGGCCGAGGCGGCTGCCGCCGACGTGACCGATTCGACCTCGGCGTTCGCGGCCGTCAGATCAACCACGGCTTCCCGGCCGGCGATCACGTCCACCGTCCGCGTCCAGCTGTAGGCGACGCCATTGAACGCGATCGGCCGGTCCGATTCCACAGTGTAGTTGCCCGGCCGGAGGCCCACGTCAACGGTGCCATCCGAGCCGGTCATGACCCGCCGCGGCGCGGCGCTCGACGGGTTGTCGCTGATCAGCAGCACATGGCGCGGCACCGGGGTCGTCTTCTGCTCGGCATCGACCAACGCCACCTTGATGTGCAAGACGGTCAGCCCCTGGGCGGAGCCTGCCTGCGGACTGAGCAACGCAAGCATCGCCAGGACCAGCGTGGGGAGCATGAAGTCATCGTCTCCCCCATTCACCGTTGATGTCAACGCGGGGCGCGCAACCAGGACCGCACCGCGCTCGCACTGGTACGGCATGGAGCTCGACATCCACGCTTCTGGCTCGAAGTGCGCAGTACCGCCGGCAAATGGGAGGCGCAGGGCGTGGTCAACGTCCGGTGAGGCGAGGCCTTGGGCGTAAGGGGCACGACGCGGCCGTCGCGGGTCAACTGCGCGCTGGCGCGATTGATGGCGCACGATCCGAACGCCAGTCTGGAGGGGGAGAAGGAATCAATTGTTGAGGTGCGCTCATTGAGAGCTCTACGGTCGCTCGTACGAAAGGGTACGGGCGCAGCGGAGGCTGTGGGGGGAACAGCAAGCGACGCGACTGCGGGACCCGGCATCTCGCCTGGTCCCGCAGCATCCGTGGTCACGCGGTTATCAGAAGTTGCGCGCGTCGCGCGGTGGCGCGGTAGTGGCGCCCGAGTTCGTCGTGACTCCGGGGAGCTCGGGCGCGGGCTTCGCCGGCTTCGACGTGCTGGTGGGTGTATGGGCCGGCGGTGTCACGGGCCTGATCTTGACCGGCGTCGTCGGTGTCGGCGTTGGTGTTGGCGTCGGTGTTGGCGTGGGTGTCGGCGTCGGCGTGGGAGTTGGCGTCGGCGTCGGCGTGGGGGTTGGCGTCACCGGTGCGCCCAGCTTCGAGAAATCCACGCCCATCGGTTCGCCATCGGTGCCGACCGGCATGGTCACCGAGGGCCGATAGTCTCCCCCCGTAAAGTTCACGAACATGGCCCGGTACTCCGCCAGCGCCGGATAGAAATTCCCGAACGGATAGCGCGATCCCGTGTAGCCGGCGATCACGTTCGAGGTCAGCAGGACCCCGGGGAAGTACTCGAACCCGGCGCCGT
>JBDTSX010000062.1:0-12658 GCA_039930925.1 Acidobacteriota bacterium
CGCGAAGACGCGCGAAGGTCGCCTCGATGCGCGACATCAACGTGCCCCCGCCGCCGCGGCGGCCGCGTCCAGCGCTTTCTGGATGCTCAGCACGTCCTTGTCACCGCGGCCGGAGAGGTTGACCAACAGCACTTCGTCACGCCGCATCGTCGGCGCCAGACGCAGGGCGTACGCCACCGCGTGCGAGGACTCCAGCGCCGCTAAAATGCCTTCTTCGCGTGCCAGCCTCTGGAACCCAGCCAGCGCATCGTCGTCGTCGATCCACGTGTATTCGGCGCGGGCCGAGTCGTGGAGCCAGGCGTGCTCCGGGCCCACCGCGGCGTAGTCCAGCCCCGCCGAGATCGAATGCGTCAACTCGATATTCCCGTCCTGGTCCTGGAGGACGTAGCTGCGCGTCCCCTGCAACACCCCTGCGCTGCCGCCGGCGAAGCGCGCCGCATGATCGCCCGGCGTGATGCCGTGCCCGCCGGCCTCGACGCCGATGAGCCGCACGGCGGCGTCGGCGATGAACGCATCGAAGATGCCGATCGCGTTGCTGCCGCCGCCGACGCAGGCGACAATCGCGTCAGGGAGCCGGCCGACCGCCTCCAGGCACTGCGCGCGTGCTTCCTGGCCGATCACCGACTGGAATTCGCGGACCATGAGCGGGTACGGATGCGGGCCGAGGACGGAGCCGAGCAGGTAGTAGCTGTGCTCGACGTTGGTGACCCAGTCGCGCATCGCCTCGTTGATCGCGTCCTTCAACGTGCGCGCGCCGGCGTCCACCCGCCGCACGGTGGCGCCGAGCAGCTGCATCCGGAACACGTTCAGCGACTGGCGCTCCATGTCCTCGGCGCCCATGTAGACGTCGCACTCGAGGCCGAGCAGCGCGCACACCGTCGCCGTCGCGACCCCGTGCTGGCCGGCGCCGGTTTCCGCGATCACCCGCCGCTTGCCCATGCGCTTCGCCAGAAGGGCCTGGCCGAGCGCGTTGTTGATCTTATGGGCGCCGGTGTGCGCGAGGTCCTCCCGCTTGAAGAAGATGCGGGCGCCGCCGAGCGTCTCGGACAGCCGCCGCGCCTCGTACAGCGGAGTGGCGCGGCCGACGTAGTCCCGGAGGAGCCGGCTGAGCGTTTCGCGGAACTCAGGGTCGGTGCGAGCGGCGAAATAGGCGCGCTCGAGCTCTTCCACCGGGGCCACGAGCGTCTCGGGGACGAAGCGCCCGCCGTACACGCCGTAGTATCCGCGCGCGTCTGGATCTCTCTGACCGAATGATGGGTTCATTTGTTAGTCGTTGGTCGTTGATCGTTAGCCAGGGTCGTGGGTCACCGTCGTAAGTCGAAGCAGAAAGTCGAAGTCGTACACCGTCACAGCAGTCAAACCGTCACAGCAGTCAAACAGTCACGGCAGTCACAGTCACAGCAGTCACACCCCCGCGCCGGGTTTCAAACTGTTTGTGGCGTCCGGCTTTAGCCGGACGACTGCGGTGCAACCGGTTCTGGTCATTCGTCCAGTCCAGCGTTGGCGCCGGCCACGGCGGCGAAGAGCGCGCGCAGCCGGTCGGGGTCCTTTATACCGGGCGAGGACTCCACGCCGGACGAAACGTCAATCATGTACGGCCGGACGCGCGCGACGGCCTCAGCGACGTTGTCCGCGGTCAAGCCCCCCGACAAGATCGTCCGGCGCCGGGCGGCGACCGCGGCGGCGACGGTCCAGTCGATCGTCCGTCCGGTGCCTCCGCGCCGGATCGGATCGTGCGCGTCGAGCAGGACGGTCACCTCTGTGGGCAGCAGATCGAGCGCGCCCAGGTCGAACTCTTCGTTCACCGCGACCGCCTTGATCACTCGGTGCGCGACGCCCGCGAACGCGTCGATCGACTCCGCCCCATGGAGCTGGACGGCCCCGAGCGGCACGACCCGCGCCACCGCCTTGACGTATTCCACCGGCTGATCCACGAACACACCGATGACGGCGATGTCGGGAGGCAACGCGTTCACGATCGCGCGCGCGCGATGCGGATCGACGAATCGGGGGCTGTGCGGCCAGAAGACGAATCCGATCGCCGCCGCGCCGAATTCCGCCGCCAGCACCGCATCCCGGACCCGCGAGACCCCGCAGATCTTCACTCGGGTGCGACCGCGCGCGCCTCCGCTCACGACCTCGCTCCAGCCCGCATCGCGACCGCGGTCGTAGACCGCGGAACGGCTCGCAAAACCGCCATCGTCCGGCGAAAGCCGGACGCCACGAACGGCCGTGATATCGGACCGGCGCCGATCACGCCAGCAACTCGCGCAGCGCCGCGCCGGGATCCGGCTGCGTGATCAGCCGCTCGCCCACGAGGAACGCGTGATACCCCCCAGCGGACAGTCGCGTGAGATCGGCGGCGCTCCGGATACCGCTCTCGGCCACGGCGACGACCTCCCGCGGCAGGCTCGCGGCCGCTTCGTCGAGGACGGTCATGTCCACCGTCAGGGTCCGGAGGTTGCGACTGTTCACACCGATGATGCGGGCGCCGGCGTCCACCGCGCGGTGCAGTTCCTCCATGCCGTGCACTTCGACGAGCGCGGCGAGCTCCAGCCCGGCGGCAATCGCCAGCAGCTCCGTCAGCTCGCGCTGTGACAGCGCCCCGACAATCAGGAGCGCGGCGTCCGCTCCGAGCACGGTGGCCTCGAGGAGCTGGTACTCGGAGACGATGAAGTCCTTGCGCAGGAGCGGCAGATCCACCGCCGCGCGAACCGCACGCAGGTGGTCGGGGGCGCCATCGAAAAACGTCGGCTCGGTCAGCACTGAAATGGCCGCCGCGCCGGCGGCGGCGTAGGCCCGCGCATGCGCAACCGGGTCGTAGCGCTCCCGCAGGATCCCTCGAGACGGCGACCGCCGCTTGCACTCGGCAATGACCCGTGCCGGGCCAGCCGCCGTCGCGGGGCGGCGAAGCGCCTGCTCGAAGGCCGCGCCTCGAGGGGCCCGGACCTGATCGCGCGCCAGCGCGGCCGCGGGCCGATCGGCTGCGCGCACCTCGACGATCCGTCGCGTGGCCGCGACGATTGTCTCCAGCAGGTCGGGCTGGGACGGTGACGTGGCGGGGATGGTCATGCCGGCGCTCCGTGCGCCGCATTCGAGAGCGCGACCAATTGGCTCAAGACGCCGGCTGCCGCGCCGTTGTCGAGCGCCTCCGCGGCGAGCCGGATCCCGTCGACGATGGCCGTCACCTTCCCGGCAATCATCAGCGCCGCCGCGGCGTTCAGCAGCACGATGTCGCGGGCAGGTCCGCGCCCGCCGGCCAGAATCGTGCGGGCAATCACGGCGTTCGCCGCCGCGTCCCCGCCGCGCAGCGCCGCCGGCGCGGCCTTGGCGATGCCGAAGTCCTGCGGATGCACATAGAACGTGTTGACCGCCCCGTCGCGGCACTCGGACACTTTCGTGTAACCGGTCGTCGAGATCTCGTCCAGGCCGTCGGCGCCGTGCACGACCCATGCGCGCTGCGAGCCGAGACGCGCCAGCGAGCGGGCGACCAGCTCGGTGAGCTCCGGACGCGGCACGCCGACCAGCTGCCGATCGGCGCCGGCCGGGTTCGTCAGCGGGCCAAGCAGGTTGAAGGCGGTACGGATGCCGAGGTCCCGCCGCGTCGGCCCCGCATGCCGCATCGACGGGTGGAAGGTCGGCGCAAAGAAAAACGCGATACCCGCTTCCTCGAGACAGCGCTCGACTGCCGCCGGGGACGCCGTGATGCTGACCCCGAGCGCCTCGAAGAGATCCGCGCTGCCGCACTGGCTCGACACCGATCGGTTCCCGTGCTTCGCGACGCGTACGCCGCAGGCGGCCAGCACCAGCGCGGCCAGTGTCGAGACGTTGAACGTATGGGCACGGTCGCCGCCGGTGCCGCACGTATCGAACACTGGCGCATAATTCCGGCTGAGCGCTAACGCGCGGCTCCGCATCGTCCGCGCCAGGCCGACGATCTCCGCCGGCCGCTCGCCCTTCATCGCGAGCGCGACGAGCAGCCCGGCAATCTGCGCCGGCTGCGCCCGGCCCTCCATGATGTGATCCATCGCGGCAGACGCTTCGTCGACTGTGAGGTCCTGGCGGCGCTGAAGTTTTTCGAGCAGCGGGGCGAACATCACAGTTCCAGGAAATTGCGCAGGAGCTGCCGGCCCTCGCTCGTCAGGACCGACTCGGGGTGGAATTGCACTCCGTGCACCGGGAACGTCCGGTGCCGCAGCCCCATGATCGTGCCGTCGTCGGTCCGCGCCGCGACCTCGAGTTCGTCGGGCAGCGGGTCGGCGACCACGAGTGAATGGTAGCGGCCGGCGACGACCGGCTGGGAGATTCCCCGGAAGACGCCGCGGCCGTCATGCTGGACCGACGACACCTTGCCGTGCATCAGGGCGCCCGCGCGAACCACCTGGCCGCCGAACGCGACGCCAATCCCCTGGTGGCCCAGGCAGACGCCGAGCACCGGGATGGTCGGCCCGTACCGCTTGATCACCTCCACGGAGATGCCGGCGCTCTCGGGCCGCCCGGGTCCCGGCGAGATGACGATCCGGTCCGGCTTGAGCGCGTCGATCTCCTCGAGCGAAATCTCGTCGTTGCGCTTGACGAGCGGCGGCGCGCCGAGCTCGCCGAGGTACTGGGCCAGGTTGTAGGTGAACGAGTCGTAGTTATCGATCAGCAGCACCACTAGAGCCCCGCCTCTGCCATCGCGAGCGCCGTCAGCAGCGCCCTGGCTTTATCGCGTGTTTCTTCGTACTCCGCCGCCGGGTTGGAGTCGGCGACGATGCCGGCCCCGGCCTGGACGCGCGCCCGACCGTTGCGAATCGTGATCGTCCGGATGGCGATGCAGAAATCGAGATTGCCGGCGAAGTCGATGTAGCCGACCGCGCCGGCGTAGATGTCGCGGCGGGTCGGCTCGAGCTCCGACAGGATCTGCATGGCGCGGATTTTCGGCGCGCCCGAGACCGTGCCGGCCGGAAAGCAGGCGACCAGCGCGTCGAGGTGATCCCGGTCGTCGGCGAGCCGGCCGTCCACCGTCGAGACGAGATGCATCACGTGCGAATAGCGCTCGATCGACATGTATTGCGGCACGCGGACCGAGCCGAAGTCGCAGACGCGTCCGAGGTCGTTCCGGCCGAGGTCGACCAGCATGACGTGTTCGGCGCGCTCTTTTTCGTTCCGCTTCAGCTCTTCGCCAAGCCGCAGGTCCTCCTCTTCATTCGCGCCGCGCGGCCGGGTCCCGGCGATCGGATGGGTTTCCACCCTGCCGCCCTCGACCCGCACCAGCATCTCCGGCGACGACCCGACGATCGACAGGCCGCCCATGCGCATGAAATACATGTACGGTGACGGATTGACGTGGCGCAGCGCGCGATAGACGGTGAACGGATCCGCGGTGACGTCGGTCTCGAATCGCTGCGAGAGCACGGCCTGGTAGATGTCTCCGGCCGCGATCCGCTCCTTGATCGTCCGCACCCCGGTCTCGAAGGTCTCCTGATCCATGTTCGAGCGCACGGCGGGCGGCTCGTGCGCCTCGTGCGCCGGCTGGGACAGCCCGCGTTCGAGCTCGCGCTCGACGAACTGAATCTTCGCGCAGGCGAACTGATATAGCGCGCGCAGGTCTTCGTCCGGGGTCACGCGGGCGTTCGCGATAATCAGGATCCGGTGCTTCACGTGGTCGAAGGCCAGCACCGTATCGAACAGCATGAACCCCGCTTCGTCTTCGGGGCCGCCGCCGCCGGCGTCCGGATCGTCGGCGCCAGTGCGGGCCCAGGCCGCCTGCTGCCACGCGGCGAGCAGCGCCGGCTCGAACACCGGGGAGGCGTCATAGCCGATGACGCCGACGGCGCCGCCAGTGAAGCGTGGAAGGCCGGGCACGAATGGCGACTGGAACTGCGCCATCAGCCGCCGCACGGCGGCGACGAACGGCTCGTCGCTGTCGGTGATGACGCCGGAGCGTTCCATGATTGTCCGGCCGGCGCGTTGCCGCAGCACGAGGAAGGGATCCTTGCCGAGGAATGAGTAGCGCGCGACCCGCTCGCCTCCCTCGACGCTCTCGAAGAGAAAGGCGTAGTCGGAATGCTCGGCGATCTTCAAGAAGGCCGATACCGGCGTCAGCAGGTCCGCGATGATCTCCTTGACCACCGGCACGAAAGTCCCGCGCCGCGCCAGTTCCACGAACTCGTCGTATGTCGTCAGTTTCACAGCGTCTGTCCCTTGGCGGTAGTGGTGTCCGACTCGTGTGGCGTGGCCGCATCGGCCGCGGACTTGAAGAGTCCGGCGGGCGGCCGCTGCCCGGTCCACAGCTCGAACTGGCGTTCCGCCTGCGCGACCAGCATTTCGAGCCCGCCGATTGTCAGGCACCCTTCCGCACGCGCGCGGCGGATGAGCGGCGTCACGGTCGGGGCATAGACCAGGTCGAACACAATCTCCCCGTCGAGCGGGATGCCGGCCACCGGGTCGGTGTCACGGCAGGAGGTCGCGTTGATGAGCACGTCCCAGCTGCCTGGCCGGGGCGGCCACGGACCGGCCACTCCTCCGGCCAGACTCGCAACCTCGGCCGCGGCCTGCGAATCGCGCGCGCAGACGGTGACCGCCGCCCCCTCCGCGCCCAAGGCGACCGCGACCCCTCGCGCCGCGCCGCCGGCCCCGAGAATGGCCGCGCGCGTCCGCTTGAGGGCCATCCGGCCCGCGAGCGGAGCCAGAAACCCCTCGACGTCCGTGTTGGCGCCGATCCAGCGGCCGTCCCGCGCGATCAGGGTGTTGATTGCGCCGACCCGATTTGCCACCGCGTCCGTTTCATCCACCCGGCTGAGCATGTCCACCTTGAACGGCGCCGTGATGCTGGCGCCGCGCATCCGCGACTCGCGCGCGAACGTGACGAAGTCGTCGACGTCGAACGCATGCAGCGGCACGTAGACCGCGTTCATGCCGAGCGCGGCAAATCCCGCGTTGTGCATCGCGGGCGAGAGGGAATGAGCAATCGGATTCCCCACCACGCCGTAGAGCGCCGCGTCGCGCCGGATGCGCCGGAACCGGAACTCCGAGAGCAGCCGGCCGGCGGGCAGCTGCCCCGGAGCGACCTCGTCGCCGGCGTAGGTCCACCGGTTCCCGAGGCGCGCGGCGAGGATGCGGGAGGGGACGCCGGGCTGGCCCATCGCGATCAGCACGTGGCCGTCGATCCCATCCCCGTCGGCGAACTCCGGACGGGCGGCGAGCGCCGACAGCGCGAGGCCGTCGGTCAGCCGCCGCGCGGTGATCGCCAGCTTGATCACTTCGGCGCCGGTCGCGCGCATGGCGCGGGCGCGTTCCCCTAAATCCGCCGGCACGTCGCCGAACTCGTGCATCGAGAGGACAATCCCGCGGCCGCGGCGGCGCTGCGCGATCTCGGTGACGAAGCCGGCGCGCGCCTCGACGTCGATGAACTCGGCCCCGCCTGCCTGGGCCATCGACAGCAGCCGCTCGCGTTCCTCCTCGGATCCGCGAAACCCGCCCCCTTCCCACGAGGGGCGGCACGTCACGATCACCGGGCGGCGACGGCCTTCGATGGCGCCGAGCGCGTCAGGCCGATCGACCGAGTCGAGGCGCAGCTCCACCAGGTCGGCTTGCGTCGCGGCGGCATCGCGCGCGCGGCGCAACTCGTCCATGGTGCGTCCGGTGACGGTGATGCAAAGTTCAGGGTCGCGCATGATTCAAAAATAAAAAAGCCTCCCCAGCCGAGGCTGAGGAGGCTTGCGTGAAATCCTTTTTCCTGCGTCGTGCAGGTTAGCGGACCGCCCCCTCAGCACGCGCACGCCACCACCAATAGGACACGGTCCCGGGGCGGAGACGAAACGACTGTGCGAGCAGCGGCAGCGTCAAAACGTAATGGACAATAACAGACCGGCCCGAGTGCTGTCAATTTTCGCCCGGAGCCCGCCGTCGATTCAGGGCTTTCTCCTTGACCCGCAAGCAGTTACGACTGGATAATCGAAGGGGAGGCCGCCGCCGACTGTGATCAGCCCTCCCCGACACGACCCACATTTATGAACATCCGAACCGCTGCCGCAGTCCTTGCGCTTGCCGTCCTCTGCTGGATCCCCGCCCCGGCGGCCTCTACCCTGATGCCGATCGACGAGATCAAGGTCGGCATGGTCGGCGTGGGGCGCACGGTCTTCGAAGGCACCGATCTTCAGGAGTTCAAGGCGCACATCCTGGGCGTGCTCCGCAACGTCCAGGGACCCCGGCGGGACCTGATTCTCGCGCGCCTCGAAGGGGGCCCGCTCGCCAAAACCGGCGTCGCCGCCGGCATGAGCGGCAGCCCGGTCTACATCGACGGACGCCTGATCGGCGCGGTCTCGTATTCGATCGGATCGTTCCCGACCGAAGCGATCGCCGGCATCACGCCGATCGCCGAGATGAAAGACGCGACCCAGATGGCCCGGCGGCCGGTGTCCAAGCAGGCCCGCATCGATCTGCCGGTCACCCGTGAAAGCCTGACCGCGGCCCTGCGCGCCGCCTACGCGTCCGTCTCGCCGTTTGCGAATCGCCCGGCGGACGTGCAGGCGATGGGCCTCCCCGCCGCCGCCGGCGCGCAGCTTGGCGCGCTGCTGCGCCCGATCTCGACGCCGCTCGTGCTCAGCGGGTTCGAGCCTGAATCCGCGGACCTGCTCGGCGCGGCGTTCGGCGCCGCGGGTTTTACGCCGGTGATCGGCGGGGGCGGAGGCCAGCTTGGGGCCGCGGAGCTGAACAAGATGACCGGGCCGCTGCGCGAGGGTGACGCGATTGGCGTGTCACTGGTCGGCGGTGATCTCGAAATGGGCGCGACCGGGACCATCACCCACATCGACGGCGATCGTATCTACGCCTTCGGGCATCCCTTCTTCGGCCTCGGTCCGTCGCAGTTCCCGATGACGCGGGCCTACGTCTACGCGATGCTGCCGAGCCTGATGTCGTCCTTCAAAATCTCATCGATGGGCGACGTGATCGGGACCATGCAGCAGGATCGCGCGACGGCGATTGCCGGCACGCTCGGGAGCGGGCCGGCGGTGGTGCCGATGAAGGTCACGCTGAAGTCGACTCGCGAAGACGGCGGCGCCTCGCTCCGGACGTTCACGTTTCAGGTCGCCAACGATCAGGTGTTCACGCCGCTGCTCACCTATGTCTCGCTCGGCAATGCGCTCAGCTCGTACGAGCGCCAGTTCGGCGCCTCGACGTTCGCGGTGAAGAGCCGCACCCTCATCAAGGGGCACGCCGACCTGACGCTCGAGGACGTCTTCACCGGCGACAGCGCGACGCTCGGCGCCGCAACCGCCGTGGCCGGACCGCTCACGATGCTGTTGTCGAACGATCTCGAGCCGATCACCGTCAGTGGCCTCGACGTGACGATCGAGTCGAGCGAGACGCCGAGAAGCGTGACCATCGAGCGCGTCTGGCTGGACGAGGTCCGTCCGCGGGCGGGCCGCACGGTTCCGCTGAAGGTCCTGACTCGCAGCTATCGCGGCGTCGAGAAGATCTCGACCGTTCCGATCGAGATCCCGGCCAACGTCTCCGGTCCGTTGTCGATCCTCGTCACCGACGGCCGTCAGCTGAACGCCATGGAGCAGCGCGATCTGCGCCGGTCGCTCCAGCCGCAGAGCGTCGCTCAGATGATTCGCGTCCTCAACGACACGCGCCGGAACAACCGCATCTACATCCGGCTGCTCAACGGCAAGCCGGGGGCGGTCGTCAACGGCGAGGCGCTGACGGCATTGCCGCCGTCGGTGCTCTCCGTGCTCGAGAGCGACAGCAACGGCGGGAGCTACACGCCGATTCGGAGTGCGGCCGTGGGCGAATGGGAGCTGCCGATGGACTCGGCCGTCACCGGCTCGCGCCTGCTCGCGATCGACGTGGAGGCACGCGCACCGGGCGGCCGCTGAACCGTCGTGTCCCTTTCCTTCCTGACCCTGCACCGATGACGAGATTCTTGAGTAGCCGGCGTACGCGCCGGTTCGCCGGTCAACGTCTGCCGGGCGGCTGGCGGCGCCCAGGCACGATCGCGAGCCTCGCCGCGATCGCCCTTGCCTGCCTGCCCGTGGCATGGACGGCGCTCGGCGCCTCGACCGCGACCTTCTGGACCGTCTCCACGCAAGCGGATTTCCTGAAGGGGGACGTCGAAGACCTGTCGATCGACAGCGACGGACGCGTCTTCCTCGGACCGACCGCGTCTCTCGTCGCCGAAACCGCCGCGCCGTTCCTCTGGACGGTCGTCGCCGGGCCCGACGGCACGCTCTGGGCCGGCAGCGGCAACGAGGGCCAGGTCCTCAAGATCGCCAAGGACGGCAAGTCGTCGGTCTTCTTCGACGCCACCGAGCTCGAAGTGCACGCGCTGGCGCCGGCGCCGAACGGCGGCCTCTACGTCGGCACGTCACCCGACGGCAAGATCTACCGGGTCGCCGCGGACGGCACAGCGAAGGTCTTCTTCGATCCCGAAGACAAATACATCTGGGCGCTCGCCGTCGACCAGTCCGGCAACGTCTTCGCCGCGACGGGCGACAAAGGGGTGATCTACAAGATCACCCCGGACGGCACCGGGACGCGCTTCTATCGCACCAATGCCGGCAACGTGGTGTCGCTCGCCTTCACGAAGACCGGCGACCTGATCGCCGGGACCGAATCGCCGGGCCGCGTCTTCCGCATCGATCCCGCCGCCAAGGCCTTCGTCCTCCTCGACTCGCCGTTCCGCGAAATTCACGCGGTGCGGCTGGCCGACGACGGGACCATCTATGCGGTGGCGGTCAACGGCAGCCAGGGGGGTGAGAGCCGTGCCACCGATCCGCCGGCCTCCCCAGAGCCGGCCCGAGCCCCCGTGCCGTCTGTCTCGACCGAGATCACCACCATCACCGTGGTCGACAGCAGCCCGATCACCTCGTCCGGGACACCGGTGTCGAGCCGTCCGGCCCGGCGCGGCGGCCGCGGCGCGATCTATCGCATCAAGCCCGATGGTCTGTGGGACGCGATCTGGGACTCGGGCGACGACGCGCCGTACGATCTCGTGATCGAGCCCTCCGGCAGCCTCCTCGTGGGCACCGGAACGGAAGGAAAAATCTTCCGGGTCGCGGGGGAGCCCGCGCGTGCCACGCTCCTCGCGCGGGCAACCGCCCGGCAGGTGACTGCGCTTCTCCGCGAGCCCTCCGGGCGCATCGTCGGCGCCGCGAGCAATCCAGGGAAGCTGTTTGCCCTCTCCCCCGCCGCCGCCCGCAGGGGCTCCTACGAGTCGGATATCCGCGATGCGGGCACGGTGGCGAGCTGGGGAGTGATTCGCTGGCGCGCCAGCGCGTCGCCCGGCGACGTCAATGTGTTCACGCGCACCGGAAACACGGCCACGCCGGACGAAACATGGAGCGTGTGGTCGAAGGCGTACACGTCGGCCGGCGGGGAACAGATCGTCAGTCCGAATGCGCGCTATCTGCAGTGGCGGGCGGTGTTGACGGCGAATGGATCGACGGCGCCGGTGCTGACCTCGGTGACCGCCGCCTACCTCCCGCGCAACTTACGGCCGGAAGTCGCCTCGATCACCGTCCATCCTCCCGGCACGGTGTTCCAGCGGCCGTTCTCGACCGGTGAGATGGAGATTGCCGGATTCGAGGACAACACCTCGGACGGCCGGGCGCTGCAGCCATCGTCTCCCTCGAGCAGCAGCGCGCAGTCGGCGTCGTCGCCGGCGCTGGGCCGGCGCATCTACCAGAAGGGGCTGCAGACGTTTGTCTGGAAGGCGGACGACGAGAACGACGATCGGCTCGAATACGACGTCCTCTACCGGCGCGAGGGGGAGACAGCGTGGAAAGTGCTAAAGAAGGCGCTGCCGGATCCGATCTTCGTCTGGGACACGACCTCGGTGCCGGACGGCACCTACTTCCTGAAGGTCGCTGCCTCGGATGCGCCGTCGAACTCGCCGGGAGGCGCCCTCGTCGGCGAGCTCGAGAGCGTTGGTTTCGACATCGACAACTCGGCGCCGCACATCGAGCTGCAGCCGGCGGTCCGCGCGGGCACCCGCACCTCGCTGTCGTTCGTCGTCAGGGACGAGCAGTCGCCGGTGCAGCGGGTCGAGTACTCGCTGGACGCGAGCCGCTGGCGCGTGGTCTATCCGAAGGACGGCATCCCGGATTCGAGGCGTGAAGAGTTCGAGATTGCGCTGGACGACAGCGCCGCGGGCCGAAGCGTGATCATCCGGGCGACCGACACGATGAACAACGTCGCAACCGCGGTCGCCGACGTCAAGCGATAGAAGCCGCCACGCCCAGCCGGCCTCCCGCTAGGAGCTGGACTTTCCCTTCACGGTCGTGTGGGCCACGAGCCAGACCAGATTGACGGCAACCGGCGAGCCATCGAGCTCCGCCGGCTCCAGCCTTCCGCGCGACAGTGCCTCGACGACCGCCATCGCCCGGGGGATGTCGTGATTGTTGCCAAGGAGCTCGAGCCCCGACACCCGCCCTTCTCGGGTCACGACCGCCGACAGCGACATGACGGCGTCGTCCTGCATCCGCCAGCGCTCCAGCGTCATATAGACAATGCCGTTCTCCGGGATGCTCGGCACGCTGATCCGACCGTCGAGTGTGGCGGGGTTCAGATCGGAACCGAACGGCGCGCCCGGCGCGATCTCGTCCGGCTCGGTGAAATCAGCCGTGGTGCCGGAAAACCTGGTGTCGTTCGACGCGAACCGGCGGTCGCC
>JBDTSX010000063.1:0-12619 GCA_039930925.1 Acidobacteriota bacterium
GCAGTGCTGTATGCGCTGGACGGAACGAACGGCAAGGATCTGTGGAACAGCGGCAGCGCGATCACCTCGTCCGTTCGCGGCATCGGCCCATCGGCCGGGGACGGCCAAGTCTACGTGGTCACGGCCGACGGCACGTTGTACGCGTTCGGCATGCCGACGGAGCGGTAGCGCCTCCGCCTCGTGGCGGACGATGCCGCGGTCCCGGAGCTGAGATAACGACTCGAACGAGGTCTTTATGAAAAAAGCAATTTCCTACGCGGCGATGGCCGCCGCCTGCGGCCTCGCCTGGAGTACCGGGCGCCTGCCGCACCTCCCCGTCGTCGGCGCACAGTCTGGCGGCGCCGCACTCTACGACTGGGTGACCGACGGGGGCGACAACCAGCGCACCGGCTGGAACAAGAACGAGAAGACGCTCACCAAGGACAACGTCAAGAACCTGAAGCTGCTCTGGAAGCTGGAGACCGGCAATCAGGTCAGGGCGCTGCATGCCCTCATGCCGGTGCTCGTCGTCGGGCAGCTGGCGACGCCCGCCGGAGCCAAGCAGGTCGGGTTCGTCACCGGCATCTCCGATAACCTCTACGCCTTCGACACCGATACCGGCAAGATCCTCTGGCGGAAGCACTGGGATTACCCGGCGCCAGCCGGCGCCGGCGGCGGACGCGGCGCAGAGCCGCAGGATCCCGCCCACCTCGGATTTCTTCGTCCGGGCGGCAGCAGCGACACGCCGGTGATCGGTCCGGCAGACGCGCAGGGACGCAGGCCCCTCTACTTCGTGACCGGCGACGGCATGCTGCACACGATCAACGCCGCGACCGGCGAAGACCTGCAGCCCGCGTTCATGTTCCACACCGGCAAGGGGTGGTCGCTGAACCTGGTCGGGAACGTCATCTGGATGGCGAACACCTATGCCGGGGACTCGATTTCCGCGGTCAGACTCGACGACCCCGCGCACAAGGTCATGAGCTACAACGCCGGCAGCGGCGGGGCCTGGGGACGCCGCGGCGCAACCATCGATTCGACCGGCACCGCGTGGTCCACGACCGGCGACGGCATCTACGATCCGACGAGCGACCCGCCGCGCTACGCGAACAGCATTGTCGGCGTCGAGCTGGCCGCCGACAAACTGCGCCTGAAGGACTACTACACGCCCACCAACTGGGACTGGCTGCGGAAGCGGGATCTCGATCCGAACAATACCCCGACCATCTTCACCTTCAAGGGCCGCGAGCTGATGGCGGCCTCGGGCAAAGAGTGTCGCGCGTATCTCCTGGATCCGAAGTCGCTCGGCGGGGCCGATCACATGACGCCGCTCTTCAAGACGCCGCTCTTCTGCAATGAAGAAGTGGATTTCCAGGATGCCGGGAGCTGGGGCGCCGTGTCCACGTGGGAAGAATCGGGGGGTACCCGCTGGGTGCTGGCGCCGTTCTGGGGCCCGGCACATCCGCAGGCGAAGTTCCCGATCATGAACACGCCCCTGACGAAAGACGGCGGCGTCGCGGCATTCAAGGTCGAGGATAAAGGGGGCAAGCTCGAACTGACCCCGGCCTGGATCTCTCGCGACATGAAACGCGGGGAGCCGGTCATCATCGCCAACGGGATGGTCTTCGGCTACGGCAGCGGCGAGGAAACCAAGCAGGCGTTCCCCGATATCGGGCTCCAGTTCGACTCGACGATCCGCGCGTCGAAGGGAACCAAGGCGACCATCTACGTGCTCGACGGGCAGACCGGCAAGGAGCTCTGGTCGAGCGGCGATCAGATGCACCAGTGGAACCACTTCAGCGGCATCACGGTCGCGAACGGCCACGTCTACCTCGGCACCTACGACGGCACGTTGTACTGCTTCGGCCTGCAGTAGAGCGCCGCGGATCTTTGCAAGGCGGTCCGTTCGGGCCGCCTTGCCCCCGCTGCTGGCGGCTCTCGGCGCCGCCGTTCCGCTGGCTGCTTCATTCTGGAGGCACACGTGACGGCACTGAGGCTCTCTGTCCTGGCCGCGCTCGTGCTGCTCTGCGGGTCGGTCGCGCTCCTTCCCGCTCAGGCTCCCGTCGCGTCCATTCCCCTGCAGCCGACGCCGGCAAGTCCGACCGGTGAGCTGAAGCTCTGGTACAACCGCCCCGCCGCGCAATGGGTCGAAGCGCTGCCGATTGGCAACGGCCGTCTCGGCGCGATGGTGTTCGGCGGCATCGAAACCGAGCGGCTCCAGCTGAACGAGGACTCGCTCTGGTCCGGCGGTCCCGAGACGTTGACCAATACCAAGGCGCGCGAGGCGCTCGCCGAGACACGGCGGCGCATTGCCGCCGGCAGGTATGTGGAAGCGGCCCAGGCGGCGCTCGGGATGGAGGGCCCCTACACCGAGTCCTATCTGCCGATGGGGAACCTGCAGATCGCCTTCGAGCATGGTGATGTGGCTCGCGGATACCGTCGCGAGCTCGATCTGCGCACCGCGATCACGCGGACAACCTATCGCGTTGGTCCGGTGAATTACACCCGCGAGGCGTTCATCTCGCATCCCGATCGCGTCGCCGTAGTCCACTTCTCGGCGGACCGTCCGGGTGCGCTCAGCTTCGTCGCCCGACTGGATAGCCAGCTTCGCTATCGGACTGAGGCGGAAGGTGCGGTGCTGACGCTGGTCGGCAAGGCGCCCGCCCATGTCGATCCGAGCTACAACAACGGACCGGGGCCGGTTGTCTACGACGACCGCGAGGGGATGAACTTTGAAGTCCACCTCACCGCCAATGCCACCGGCGGACGCAGCTGGGTCGATCACGACGGCCTGCATGTGCAGGGCGCCAACGACGTGGTGGTGCTGCTGAGCGCCGCTACCAGCTTCAACGGATTCGACAAGTCGCCGGGCACGAGTGGTCGCGATCCGGGACCGATCGCCGCCGGCGAGCTGCGGGCCGCGGCGGGCAAGTCCTATGCGGCGCTCGAGACCGCGCACGTCGCCGACTATCAATCGCTGTTCAATCGCGTGGCGCTCGACCTCGGGCCGACCACCGCAGCGCGCGACCTCCCGACCGATCAACGGCTCGCGACGCTCGGCGCCAGGGATCCGCGCCTGGTCGAGCTCTTTTTCCAGTTCGGGCGGTATCTGCTGATCAGCAGCTCACGCCCGGGCACCCAGCCGGCCAACCTGCAGGGAATCTGGAACAACGAGGTGAGGCCGCCGTGGAGCTCGAACTACACCATCAACATCAATACCGAGATGAACTACTGGCCGGCCGAGCCGGCCAATCTCGCCGAGCTGCACGGTCCGCTCATCGAGTTCATCGGCCACCTGGCGGCCAACGGCCGCAAGACCGCCGATCTCTATTACGGCGCCCATGGGTGGGTGTCGCATCACAACTCCGACATCTGGGCGCGCTCGACTCCCGTTGGAGACTTCGGGCAGGGGGACCCCGTGTGGGCGGTCTGGCAAGGCAGTGCTGCCTGGCTGTCGCAGCATCTCTGGGAGCACTACGCTTTCGGTGGCGACACGGCCTACCTTCGCGATACGGCCTATCCCTTGATGAAGGGGGCCGCCGAGTTTTACCTCGACTACTTGATCGAGGACGCGAACGGCCACCTGGTCACGTCCCCGTCCACCTCTCCCGAGAACAAGTTCACTCTCCCTGATGGCGCGACCGGGTCGGTCAGCGCGGGCGCGACCATGGACCGCGCGTTGATCTGGGATCTGTTCACGAACACGATCGAGGCCTCCAACGAGCTCGGCATCGACGCGTCATTTCGCACGAGACTTGAACAGGCGCGGGCCAGGCTGATTCCGTATCAAATCGGCAGCCGAGGGCAGTTGCAGGAGTGGGCGACTGATTGGCCCGAGCAGGATCCCAAGCACCGCCATTTCTCGCATCTCTTCGGCGTCTACCCCGGGCGTGAAATCACTCCGGAGCGGGCGCCTGCGATCTTCACCGCCGCGCGCCGTTCGATGGAGCTGCGCGGCGACGAGGCAACCGGCTGGTCGATGGGTTGGAAGATCAACTTCTGGGCGCGCATGCGCGACGGGGATCGCGCACTCACGCTGCTGGCGACCCTGCTGCGTCCGATCAACGGCGAGACCGGGACCAACTACCGCGCTGGCGGGGTCTACCCGAATCTGTTCGACGCGCACCCGCCGTTCCAGATCGACGGCAACTTCGGCGCGACCGCGGGGGTCGCCGAGATGCTGCTGCAGAGCCACGCCGGCGAGATCCACCTCCTGCCGGCGCTCCCGGCCGCATGGGCGAGCGGCAGCGTCAGAGGGTTGCGGGCGCGAGGCGGCTTCGAAGTCAGCATGCGCTGGTCGAGCGGGCGCCTCGTGGAAGCGGAGCTTCTTTCGACTCTCGGGAAGACGGCGAGGATCCGCTACGGCGCGCTGGTGCGGGAGGTGACGACGCGGCCGGGGCAGCGGGTCGTGTTCAGGCCTGAGGACCGGTAACAGGAATCGAATCCTGGGCGAGCGACTCCCGCGCCTGCGGCGCGTAGCCGGCGTGGGTCGCGCCGCCTCACGGTCGGCTGGCCGGATCGGGATACAGTGGCATCGGGGGCTTCAATGATGACACCCGCGCTGATTGCGACGGCACTGATCACGTCGCTGGTCGCCGCCGGCGGCCATGCTCAAAGGCAGGGCGAGCCGCGACCCGGGCATCTCGTGATCGACGTCGTCGCGCTCGATCGGCACGACCAGCCGCTCTCCGACATCCGCCGCGACGAGGTTGAAATCTGGATCAACCACTACCGGGTCCCGGTCGAGAGCTTCATCAGGATCACCCCCACCGACGACGAGCCGAGCGCGCGATCGATGGTGCTGCTGCTGGACGATGTGACGCTCGACCCGACCGTGATCCCGCGAGCCAGGGAGGCGGCGCGGCGATTCGTCGAGCGGATGTCGCCGGACGACCGAATCGGGATTGTGACGCTCGAGGGACCGCTGATCGAGAGTACCGGCGATCGCGCCCGGTTGCTTCAGGCGATCGACAAGTACAGTCAGCGGCTGGTGGGTCCACTGAGACGCGACCAGCTTTCGGAACGGGTGCTGACCACCCTCGAATCGGTGTCGCGGCAGATGGCCGAGGGAGCCGGCCGCCGGAAGACGATTGTCGCGATCGGGTCGGCCTGGCTCTTCGACACGCCGATTCCGCCCCCTTCCGTCGGACGCGATCTCCGTCCGGAGTGGACCGCGGCGATGCGGGCGATGGCTTCGGCCAACGCCAGTCTCTATGTGATCGAGCCGCGAGGGGTCGGCATGACCCCGGGCGGCTACGGTGGATCCAGCGGCTTCGCGCGCGAGGCCGGCGGGTATGCGTTCGTGAGCACCAACGACCTCGCCGGCGCCGCGGATCGGATCCTGCGTGAGGCGTCGAGCTATTACCTGATCGGCGTCGCCGATCCGCCATTCGGCCGCAGCGCCGACTTACGGGGAGTCGAGGTGCGGGTGCTGCGGAAGGGGGTCAGCGTTCGCGCGCGCCGAGCCATTCCGGGGCGGCAGTAGCGCGAACGGTCAGCCTCAGTACTTCACTCGGACCCACCGACGCGATCGCATCGACTGGTAGCCCGCGTCCAACACACAGTTGACGATGTAGCCGTCCTCGTAGGTTTCGCGAGGCGTCTTCCCCTCGCGAACG
Source organism: Acidobacteriota bacterium (assembly GCA_039930925.1). Taxonomy (GTDB): domain Bacteria; phylum Acidobacteriota; class Vicinamibacteria; order Vicinamibacterales; family 2-12-FULL-66-21; genus JALZOC01. The sequence continues at coordinate 5,598 of JBDTSX010000063.1, forward strand.
CATTCAACGAAATGGCGCATTTCGGCCTGGTAGCCGTACGCGAAGGCTTCTTCAGGAAGCGGCCGCGTCCAGCCGAAGTCGATCTCAGCCTTCTCGATGACATACCCTGCCGAGCGGGTCGTAAAGGCACTGACCGGCGTCCCCCGCGTGACGTCGGTGAACACTGAGCCTTCCGAGCCATGGACCTCGTTTCGAAGATCGAGCCCACCTTTCGTTGTCCACGACAGCTCGCAGTGACCGATCCCCCCCTCGGCGAACTTGAGGACGAGCAGTGCGTTGTCCTCCGCCTTTGCCTTCGGCCTCGAGCCGAGCGACGCACCCCACGCCATCACCTCCACGATGGCGTTGTCCTTGCCGAAGAAGTACCGGGCTGCCGAGATGCAATGACAGCCGAGGTCGTGCATTGCGCCGCCCCCCGTTTTCGCGGGATCGCGGAAATGAGCGCTGTGAGGTCCACCGTGCGACTCCCGTGACCGCACCCAGAGGACGCGTCCGATTCCGCCCGACTGGATGACCTGCCCCGCCTTGACGACACCAGGGGCAAACACCTCCGTCTCGGCATATCCGTTGATCCGGCCTGACCTTTTGGCGGCGGAGAGCATCGTCTTCGCTTCGGCGCGCGTGCGCCCCAACGGTTTGGTGCAGACTTGATGTCGCTTTGCGCGCGAGAGCGCTACTGAAACGGGCAGGTGTTCAGCGTTCGGAAGCGCGATCACGTACAGGTCGATATCGTCTCGACGGATCAATTTGTCGCAATCGACAGTCGGTTCAGGGATGGCCCATTCCGTCGCGAACTGCTTGGCGCGGTCGCGGTTCCTTGAGAAATTGGCCACCACGGTGTGGCCTCGAACGTTGGCCAGGCCCTGCATGTAGAACCCCGCCACGAATCCGGAGCCCAGCATCGCGATTCGGATATCGTTCATAGGTGCCCGCTAGTCTGTGCTCTGCGACATTTGTCTATGAAGGACAAACGCCGCAGTCGGCGTCAAAACTGATATGGCAATGCCCCGTCAGTCTCGAACGACCAGCTGTGTCGACACGAGCTGAGCGATGGCGGCTGAGGACGGGCTGGACTGACGCCGCCTGACCACGCCGATGACCGCTGAGACAAATTCCTCCCATGGGATGGCCACGGTCGTGAGATGCAGCCACCGGGCCACGGGTGCATCATCAAACCCGACGACGAGAGGGCGTGGCAGGCCCCGGTCAGTCGCGCGCCGAAGCACCGATTGGGCGAGACGATCGTTGCAGCAGAAAATGCCGGCTGGGCCCGCTGCCAGGACCTTGTCTGACACCGCCATACCGCCGTCATAGAACCAGTTGGGAGAGGTCACGACCGTTCCGCGAGCGACCGACAGGAAGCCGGCGACTCGCGCGGCGCTTCGGTGGTCGTCGGTGGGGCCGGCCAGGATCGCCATCTTGGGTCGGCGCGGCCCTCTCGCCGTCAGGAATTGCGCGGCGTATGCGCCTCCGGAGAAATCGTCAACCGACACGCTGTCGATCAGGGCGGCGCCGACGCCCGCAGGGGGGCGGTCATTCAAGGCCAGGGCGGTATGCCCAAGCTGGATGGCGGCCCGGATCGCCTCGGGTCGATCCCAAATGATCGGGTAGCGGCTCCCCCCCAGCCGTCGCTGGGGCGACGCGTCCGGAAGCCTCCAGCACATCCGCCAGTCAATCCGCTCTTTGTCAAGTCTGGCGGTGAGCCGATCGAGGAGGTGCGCGCCGAAGCTGTTCTTATGACGCGCTCGCGGATGAAAGATCAGCAAGACGCCGGCCGGGTCGACGCTCTGGCCTGGCAGGTAGGTGCCGGACGCGGGGCGCCTGACCAGGAGTCCTTCCTCGACCAGTTCTCCGATCAGAATGTTCGCCGTCTGATAGCTGATGTCAAAACGACTTGCGACAGCACGATTGGAGAGGAAACGCTGACCCGGCCGATGGTGGCCATCTTGGAGCCGGGCGACCAGCTGCCGCCGGACATCGGCGATGTACTGCGTCCGCTTCCGCGTCATCGATGGCATCGTAGCAGCGGCCAACGCCGACGCGGTAATTCGTCATATCAGTTCGACGCATCGACTGGTCGATTATCCGCCAAGGTCGCGAGCCGGCCGCTAAGCTCTCTGCATGGGCCATGGGCGGCTTCACGGCTTGTCGATTGTCATCGTTGGTGGAACCGCCGGGCTGGGTCTGTCGGCTGCCCGCGCGTGCTCTCGGGAGGGCGCCCATCTCACGATTGTCGGAAGACCCAGCGCCGATCTTGACGCGGTCGCCGTCGAGCTTGAGTTGCGTACCGCCGTCGTGGCCGCTGATGCTGGCGATCCTGCCGTGGCCCAGGAGGCCATCCGACAGGCCGTTGCCGCATTCGAGCGCGTGGATGCGGTATTCCATGTCGCCGGCGGCAGCGGGCGACGGTTTGGAGACGGCCCGCTGGACCAGATCTCCAACGAGGGCTGGGAGCACACGCTCAACGCCAATCTGACGTCGTTGTTTTACACCAGCCGCGCGGCGGTGACCCACTTCATGCAGGCGGGCCGGGGTGGGACCGTGCTCAACATGAGTTCCGTCCTCGGGTTCTCGCCTGCTCCTCGTCATTTTGCCACGCATGCGTACGCTGCGGCCAAGGCCGGCGTCATTGGCCTCACCGTGGCCTGCGCGGCCTACTACGCACGCCACAACATCCGATTCAACGCCATCGCCCCCGGCTTGGTGGACACACCCGCCGCCGTGAGGGCCACGAACGATATGCAGGTTCGGGAGTACATCAAACAGAAACAGCCGCTCGATGGAGGCCGGATCGGGCGACCCGAGGATCTGGACGGCGCGATCGTCTACCTCCTGTCGTCGGAGTCCGGCTTTGTGACCGGTCAGGTGCTTTCGGTGGACGGAGGCTGGTGTGTCAGCGAACCAGCATGAGCGTCGCCCTCGGGATTGACATCGGCGGAACGGCCGTCAAGTTTGTCGCGCTTTCCACGCGCGGCGAAATTCTGGGTCGTTGGCGCGTGCCAACCGACGAGTCCTCGGCGGAGGGCGTACCCGCGGCCATCCGATCTGAGGTCCGTCGGATCGAGCACCAGTTTGGCATGGCGCAGCCCATCGGCGTGGCCTGCCCAGGGCTGGTGCGCCGGGGAGGTGTCGTCATCCACTGGATGAAGGGGCGGCTCAATCTTCTTGAGAACCTCAACTGGGAGCAGGTGCTCGGCCGGGACGCGCCTGTCCCCGTCATCAACGACGGGCATGCGGCGCTCAAGGCGGAGATCTGGCTGGGCGCCGGGCGGGGCTGCCGGGATCTCGTGATGCTGACGCTGGGGACTGGTGTCGGCGGCGGCATCCTGAGTGACGGCCGGGTCCTGTCGGGACATCTCGGCAGAGCCGGCCACCTCGGACATCTCTCGTTGAATCCGAGCGGCGAGGTCGACATCGCGAACACCCCCGGCAGTCTCGAGGACGCGATCGGGAACTGCACGTTGGCGCGGAGATCGGCCGGCCGGTTTCGTTCGACTGCTGAGCTCGTCCGCGCACATCTCGAAGGCGATGCCCTCGCGACCAAGGTCTGGCTGACGAGCGTCGACCAGTTGGCGGTTGGGCTGGCGTCGATCATCAATGCGCTCGATCCGCAGCGAATCATCCTCGGCGGGGGAATCGCGGCTCACGCACGGGATGCCCTCTTTGTGCCATTGCGGGAGCGCATGAACGCGTGCGAATGGCGCCCGACGGGCGTGCCGGTTGAGATTGTGGCTGCCGAGCTCGGCGATGAAGCCGGGGCCATCGGCGCCGCTAAACATGCCATGGAAGTCTATGACGCCAGCTGAGCAATATCTTGCCAAGTGCCACGGACTGATCGACGCGGTGCGCGCGCAGCAGCCGGCGATGGATCAGGCGGCCGAGTGGTTCGCGCGGACGATCCTGGCCGGACGAATGGTCCACGTCTTTGCGTCGGGCCACAGCCGGATCATGGTGGAGGAAATGTGGCCGCGTTACGGTTCCTTTCCAGGCTTCAACCCGATCGTCGAGCTGTCGCTGACGTTCCACAATCTGGTCGTCGGAGCCAATGGCCAGCGGCAGGCCATGTTCATCGAGAATGTGTCAGGACTTGCCGATCGCATTCTGCGCAATTTCTCGCTCTCGGCGGCGGACTCTGCACTCGTGATCAGTTCCAGCGGGTGCAGCGTTGTCCCGATCGAGATGGCACAGGGATTCCAGCGACGGAGCATCCGCGTGGTCTCCATTGTCAGCCTCCAGCACAGCGACGCCAGTACGAGCCGTCACCCTCAGAAGAAGCGACTGCAGGATTTCTCGGATTTGGTCCTGGACACCGGGGCGCCGATCGGCGATGCGATGGTCGCAATCCCGGGCTTGGATACTCCGGTCTCGCCGGGATCCACGATTGGAGGGTGTCTTGTGATCAACTGCATCAAGGCCCAGGTCGCGCTTCTGCTCACGAACGCCGGCATGCCTCCAACCGTGCTCACCGGATCCGCCGTCGTCGGTGACACACGGTCGTCGGCGCTCTTTGAAGCGGCATATGACGAGCACGCTCATCGGATGGCGAGGTTGTACGCCGGCGTGAGCGACGCCCCCCATCAAGCGTGACCAATGCGGTCCTACTCGACACTCGGTTCGCACCCGTCTGACGCCCGACAGTTTCCGTTGGGCGGCGGCCCCATTCGCCAATGAGCTCACAGATTCTGCTGGTCGAGAGTGCGGATTGTCCGGGGCTGGTTCACGCAATCACGGGTGTCCTGTTCCGCCGCGGGCTCAACGTCGTGAGAAACGCGGAGTACGTGGATCGCACCCTGTCGCGTTTCTTCATGCGGACCGAGTTCGACGGCGCCTGCGATGAATCCAGCGTGGTCGAGGAAGTGCTCGGGCTGCTGCCGGCTGGTGGCCTGGTCAGGGTGTCCGCGCTTGCCCCGAAGCGGATCATCGTGCTCGCTTCGACAGAGCATCACTGCCTGGCGGATCTTCTGGTGCGACACGAGTTCGGAGACTTGAACGCGCACATCCTCGCTGTTGTCAGCAACCACGAGGCTCTGGGCGCATTCGTCAACAAGTTCGGGATTCCCTTCCACCACGTCGGACATGCCGCGCCGCGAACGGGGACCCGGTTGACGAGAGAAGCACACGAGGCGAGAGTGCTCGATGTGATTGCCCCGTACGCGGCTGACTATCTCGTGCTCGCCAAGTACATGCGCGTCCTGAGCCCTGCCTTCGTCGCCAAGTTCGAGTCGCGCATCGTCAATATTCATCACTCGTTCCTGCCCGCGTTTGCGGGTGCCCGCCCCTATCATCAGGCGTTTGAACGGGGGGTCAAGGTGATCGGAGCGACAGCGCACTTCGTGACGGAGACGCTCGATGACGGCCCGATCATCGTCCAGCAGGTCATGCCGGTGGACCACACGCACGGGCCGCGCGACCTCGCGCAGGCCGGCCGCGACGGGGAGCAGCTCGCCCTCGCGCGCGCGCTGAGGCTGGTGTTTGAGGACCGGGTGTTTCTCTCCGGTCGACGAACCGTGATCTTTGACTGACAGCCAATGGCACCTACGGAGACACAACCCTTGCGAACCACCGTTATCGGCAGCTATCCCTTTCCGAGCTGGTTGGAATGCGCCTGCCGGCATCTCGACGAGTTCGGTCAATCCGATCGCGCCGAGCTGATCGACGATGCCGTGAGTGCCGCCATCCATGATCAGCTCGCGGCGGGTCTGGATGTGATTACAGATGGGGAACAGACGCGTCTCGACTTCAACCTGTCCTTCTACGGATTCATCGAAGGCATCGAACTCGAGTCAGCGTCGCCGAGGCGCTTCGGACCACCTGCTCACGATCAGCGAGGTCAGCACAAAGTCACTGGTCAGCTTGGCGCGCCCCGGGGTCTCGGCACGGTGGACGATTTCAGGCGACTCCAACGTCTAGCCCATTCAGCGGCAGGAACGCTGGGCGTGCAGCCGGTTCTGAAGGCCAGCGTGCCGGGTCCCTACACGCTCAGTGGGCGCCTGATTCCTTGTCCCCAGTACCCGGACCGAATGGCGCTTGCCGAGGGACTGCTGCCCCTTGTCCGCGCGGAGCTCGAGGCGCTGGTCCACTCCGGCTGCACAGAGATAACGGTGGATGAGCCGTCGATGAGCTGTTACGCCCATCGTGAGGATCCGAGGGCGTTTGTCGAGATGTTCAACCGCACGATTGAGCCGGTGGTGGGAAAGTGCCGGTTGTCGACCCATCTCTGCTTCGGCAACTACAAGGGACGGGCGGTTGGCCCGCGCAGGTATGCTCCCATGTTCCCGGCGTTTCTTGACATGAACGTGGACGAGATTCATCTCGAGATGGCGAGCCGCGAGTTCGCTGAGCTCGAGATCATTGGCGACATCGCCAAGCGAAAGGCTGTTGCGGTTGGAATCGTTGACGTCAAGAGCTACTACATTGAGACTCCGGAGGACATCGCCGATCGGGTCAGACGATGCTTACGGCTCGCCAGCGCCGATCGGTTGTCGTTTGCGCCCGACTGCGGCTTGAGTCAGACGGCCCGATGGGCAACGAAGGAGAAGCTCCGCAATATGGTCACGGGGGTGAGGCGGGTGCGACGAGAACTGGGGATGACAGCAGCTTGATCCGCCCGGTACGTAGGGACGACGCGTTCATCGCCGACGTCCGAGTTGCCAGTCACGGCCAGGACCGGCTGACTCTCTGGTGGCTCGGCCAAAGCGGCTTCCTGGTGCAGTGGCAGGTAAGCACGTGCTCCTGGACCCATACCTGTCGGATTCCCTGACTCTGAAATACCGTGTCACTACGACATGTTCGAATTCAACACGGCCTCCCCCGAGGAGTTTGCGTCGGTCTGCAGGGAGTTGAAGCAGGGCTATGTCGTGCTGCAGCAGGGAGAGAGCTGGTCGCCCGCAACGTAGACCAGTGGTGGCTGCTCGGCGCCGCCGGGCAGCGCGAGGCGTCGAAGGGAGATCGCGGCTCGGTGTGCGGTCCTGCACGGGCCCCTCGGTGCGCACCGCGCTATCATGATCATGGAGATGCCTCTC
>JBDTSX010000064.1:0-12617 GCA_039930925.1 Acidobacteriota bacterium
CGTTGAACAGCCAGACCACGATCGCGCCGACCAGCCCGCAGGCCACTCCGTTCCCCAGCCCGACCGCCGCTTCCTTGAACAGCGCCTTGCGCGAATTGCCCCAGGTCAGCTCCCCGAGCGCGATCCCGCGGACGATCACGGTCAGCGTCTGGGTCGCGGCGTTGCCCCCCATGCCGGCGACGACCGGCATGAAGATCGCGAGCGCCACCACCTTGTCGATGGTCTTGGCGAACAGCGCCACGACCGAGGCGGCGAGAAAGGCGGTGGCGAGATTGACGAGCAGCCACGGCAGCCGCTTGCGCAAGGAATCGTAGGCCGAGGTGAAGACACGGTCGTCGCCGGTCACGCCGGCCAGGCGATAGACGTCCTCGGTCGCCTCGTCCTTGATGACGTCGATCACGTCGTCCACCGTGATCACGCCGACCAGCTTGTTCTCCTCGTCGACCACCGGGATGGCGAGGAGGTTGTAGGACGCGACCTGGCGCGCGACCTCCTCCTGATCCGTATTCGCGCGCACGCTGATCAGATCCGTCGTCATGATCCGCTTGAGCGGCGTTTCGGGCGCGACGAGCAGCAGGCGGCGCAACGACACGACCCCGACAAGATGGCGGCGGACGTCGATCACGTAGAGATAGAACACGACTTCGACGTCGCGCGATCCCTGGACGGCGGTAATCGATTCCCCGGCGGTCATGTCCTCGGCGAGGGCAAAGACCTTCGGGTTCATGATGCGGCCGGCGGTCCGCTCTTCGTACTCGAGCAGGTCCCCGACATCGCCGCCGGCGGGGCGCTTCTGCATCAACTCGAGGATTTCCGCCGCGCGATCCTCTGGCAGGTAGTCGATCAGGGCCGCGGCGTCGTCGGACGGCAGTTCCTGCAACAGCTTGACGATCTCGTCCGGCGAGCGATCGGCGAGCAGCGCCGCCCCGGCTTCGGGACCGAGCTCGCTCAGGCCTTCCATCGCCAGCTTGCTGTTGCGCTCCGCGAGCAGCGTGAACGCGGCGTGCCGTTCCTTGTCCGGAAGCTCCGAGAAGACCTGGGCCAGATCGGCCGGGTGCTGCTTCTGGAGCAGGTTCACCAGGTGGGCGGTCGCCCCCATGCGCATCAGGCGCTTCACGGAGTCGAGCACGACGTCAAGCTTGCGCTGGGGCATATCAGGTCACTCGGGATGAGTGGGAACCCCTCAATTTAACATGGAGATCCGGATTTATTGAGGGCGTCGTGGAAGGACGCGCAAAAAAAGAGCCACGATGGCAGCTCGCCATCGTGGCCTCGGAACCGTCTCTGTCGAGTCGCGCTTCAGCCGGACCAGTCAGGTCCGCCTGAAGTCGGACGCTACCGGCAGCGCTATTGGGACTTCTGCCGCTGGCGGATGCCTGACTCCTTGAACGTGTAGTCCGGCGGCGCCGCGAAGAGCGACCGATCCGGCTCGGCTCGAACAATGTTGGCCAGACGATACGTCGTGTCCCCTTGCCGCGGATCGCTGTGCTTCGTCAGCACGAGGACCTGAAGCTCCGGCGAGAACCACTGCTCCGAAACGACCTCGATCGGATGCTCGTTGCCGATCGCTCCGGCGGCAATCGTCATCGTCGTCCGGGTGCCGGTCGCGCCGACCCCATCAAGGTTCTGACTGCCGAGATCCTCTCGCTGGGTCGTGCCGCCGTCCTCTCTCGCGGCAAACATGCCGGGGGGCGGGGGCGGAGGCGGAGGCGGAGGAACCATGCCGTCCGCATATTGCGCGATGCGTTGCTGCTCGATCTCCTGCTTCACGTTTGCCCCCGACTCGGCGGCAACCTTGTCGATGCCTTCCACCCGTGTGGCGGGCGTGTAGAACACGACACGCCCACCGCCTCCCTTGCCCTCGGTGGTCATCCTCTCCTCCAGCACATCCGAGATCATGAAGAATGAGGCGTTACGATACGCGGTGCGGGTTTCCGGCTGGAGCATGATGCTCGTGCCGGCGACCGGATCGATAATCGAGACGCTCTGGACGCCCCCCCCGTCGTTGATCTCTTCGCGTCGAGTGCGTCCCTCACCGTCCCGGTAGACGCGGGTCACGTTCTTCCGCACGATGTGATTGCCGTCGGCGAGCGTCTGCGTCGATTCGGAGATCGCTTCGGCCGTGTACGGCGCCCCTTTGGTGGTCCGCCCCCCGACCGCCATCGTCGCGCGCACTTCGCCCTGCATCTGCACGCGCTCGGGCAGCATCTTCTCGATGGCGACCTTCGCGGCAATCGTCGGCGCGTCCTGTGCGCCGGGCTCTGACTCGCGCGCCGCCACCCTCGCCACCTGCTCGCGGAAATCCGGATCCCGCGGAGGTGCGTCCTGCGCGGCTGCTGAGTTCGAGAGTCCGATCGCGATCGTCGCCGCCATCAACCATCCACGCTGCTTCATTGCCCACTCCTTGACGAGGAATTCTGATGTGTGACCAGCCGAATGGCTCGAGCCTGGCCGTCCTGCGCGACCAGGAAGTCCGCTTCGACGGCGCCGTTGCCGTCGGCGCGTGAGATGTCCACGCCGTAGGCCGGTAGCGATGCCACCGGCACATCCATGCGCACGATCGTTCCGCTCTCGAACTGCGGCATGCCGGCCGCGCCAGGTAGCGCAATGAACCCGGATGGCTGCCCGGCCCGCTGCGACGGACGCGGCGGTCGCCTGGAGGGTCGCGCGGAGTGCGGGACGCGCGACTCAGGGCTGAGGATGTGGGGCCCGGAATCCAGGATCCGGGACCCTGAATCCTGAGTGCGGTTTCCGGCGACGCGGGCCGGCTGACTCTCGCCCGTCGTCACGCTTGCGGCGGCGGACGATGGCGAATCAATCCCGCGCAGCGCCCGCCACCCGGCCACGGTTCCGGCAATGACGATCACGGCTGCGGCTGCCGCGATCCAGTTCGGCCCCGCACGCCGCGCGGGCGCCGCCTGCGACTGGCGGCCGGATGCGTGCGGCACGGCGTGGTGTGCCGCGAACGCGTCGAGCAGGCGCCGCTCCATCGCCGCGGCGGTTTCTGCGGGCATCTCCGCGTCGTGCCCCAGAGGCTCCCTGGGCCCGGTCATGTGACGCACCTCGTAACGGGTTCGGGCCCGCTCCTGTAGCGTCCGGCTTCGAGAGGACCGGTCTTGTCCCCCTGGACTGGGACGCTGCCGCCATTCGCCGCGTCACCGCGCAGCTTCGCGGCGAGCAGCGCCCGTCCCCGATGCAGCCGTGATCGCACGGTCCCGACGGCGCACTCGAGCGCAGCGGCCGCCTCAGCATAAGTCAACTCCTGCAGATCGCAGAGCACGACGGCCTCGCGGTACCGCACCGGCAGGCTCAACACCGCCTTGTGCAGGGTCTCGGTTCGCTCCGCGGTGGTCAGGTCGTCGAGCGCGCTCGGGTGAATGGCCGCGTCGGGGGGCGGCTCGTCGCCGGAGTCAGCGGCCAGCCCGGACTGCACCAGATTGCGCTCACGGTCCCATCGGCGCAGCGCCTGGTTTCGGGCAATCCCGCAGAGCCAGGCGGTCACCGTCGAGCGCCCCCGTTGATACCGCCCGGCGTCGTGCATCACCGCCAGGAAGACGTCCTGGGTGACATCCTCCGCCACGGCCGGCGATCCGGTCATGCGCAGCGCGAAGCGATAGACATCGGGCTGCCGCCGCCGGAACAGCGCCGTGAAGGCCGCCGCGTCCCCCGCTGCAATCCGCGGCAGCAGGTCGTCGTCTGAAACCGAATCGGAGACCGGCTGCTGAATCATGCGATGCGGGATCCGACGCCCACACCATCTATTCAGTCGGGAGGGGGAAGAAGTTCCAATCGTTGACCGGCGCCCCGCGGCGTCTGGAGCGGACGAACCGCGAACCTATTGCCGATCACACGGCGCCGGGCGCCGCGCGCAGAGCCTCGATCAGCAATTGGAGCATCTTGGCGTAGTCGGCGTCCGCCTTCTGCAGCTTTTTGTCATACGCAGCCTTCGAGATCTTCTGCCTCTTCCAGTCGCCGTCGAAGACCGTCTGCTCCGTGCCGTGTTCGTACATGATGTCGAGGCTGCCGCCTTCCGTCAGGCCGTCACTGCCCATGTCCTGGAAGAACAGCTTGGTCTTGAGCACTGCGGCGGACTGGAGTGTCGAGTACGCATCGCGATACAGATGCTGCGCCAACTGGGACTGCAGATAGGCCGGTGCGGTGGTCGTGGCCCCGACGACCAGCAGCTGAACGTCAGGGATGAGCAGCGCCGCGACGAAGCGATCCTGCTGTTCAGGATCCGGCGCGGCAATGGCGTCCAGATTGCGTGATTTCATCAGCGCGACGAGCTCGCTCGCGGCTTTCGAGGATGTCCCGGCGCCAGGGTCCGCGCCCAGCGCGACCACCCCACCGAGTAGCAAGCTCATCGATGCGACCATCCGAAGACATGTCCGCCCCACTCTCCACCTCCTTGTTGACTTCAACAGTACAGCGGTCCCCGCAGTGGTGGGCGCCGGCCGCGCCACGTCACTCGAATCGCAGCGCATCGATCGGGTCGGTGGCGGCCGCCTTGCGAGCCGGGTACCAGCCGAAGAAGATGCCGACCGTCGCGGCAAACACGAACGACATCGCCACGGCCGCGGCGGAGATGTCGGCCGGCCACTCGAGCAGCGTTGTCAATCCGGCCGTCACCGCGTAGGCGCCGGCAATCCCGGCGGCCCCTCCCGCCAGGCTGATGATCACGGCTTCGGCCAGGAACTGGAGCATCACGTCCCTGCTCCGCGCGCCAACCGAGAGGCGGATCCCGATCTCGCGCGTCCGCTCGGTGACCGACACCAGCATGATGTTCATCACGCCGATCCCGCCGACGAGCAGCGACACCGCCGCGATCCCGACCAGCAGGGAGGTCATCGTTCGGGTGGTCCTGGTGCGCACCGTGACAATGTCGTCGAGCGTGCGGACGCGGAAGTCGTCCGTCTCGCCCGGCGCGATGAGGTGGCGCGCGCGAAGGAGGCCGCGGACGCTCTCCGCCGTTGCGGCAATCGCATCGGCTGACACCGCCGACAGCGTCATCGAGTTCAGGTAGGTGATCCCCATGAGCTTTTTCTGCGCCGTCGTAAAGGGCACATACACGACGTCGTCCTGATCCTGCCCGGTCGCGGATTGCCCTTTCGGCGTGAGCACCCCCACGATGCGGAAAGGCTGGGTGCCGATCCGGATGAATTGCCCGACCGGGTCGATTCGTGCGCCGAAGAGCATGTCGCGGACGATGCTGCCGAGGACGCAGACCTTCGCACTCGAGTCGATGTCGCGCGCGCCAAAAAATGCGCCGTTTTGCAGAGGCCAGGATCTGATGAGCGGGAAGTCCGCGCCGGTGCCCTCGACCGTGGTCGACCAGTTCTGCCCGGACACGACGATCTGCCAGCGGGAGCGGACCGCAGGGGCGAGGTAGGCGACGCCGTTCGAGCCGCGGATGGCGTCCGCGTCATCTTCCGTCAGGCGGCTGGACGCCCCCATGCCAAGCCGAACGCCGCCGGCAGTCCGGTTGCCCGCGCTGACGATAATCAGGTTGGTGCCCGCCGCCATCACGTCTTCCTCGATCGCGGCATGCGCGCCGCGGCCCAGTGCGACGATGGTGATCACGGCGCCCACGCCGATCATCATGCCCAGCGTGGTGAGGACACTGCGCATGAGGTTGCGCCGAAGCGCTGTCAGGGCCACGCGGATCACCAGCAGGAGCGGCATGCCAGATCAGGCGCCCTGAGCAGGCGGATGGTTTACCATCGCTTATTCTTGCACGACTGTGCCGTTGATGCGTACGTTCACGAGCCTGAGATTCGTGACCGCTTCGACGAGATTCGGCTTCTCGACGCCGTCGAAGCGGCAATCGATCACGCCGATATTGCGGATCGAGACGCCGCGGACCGTGACGCTCCGGCAGAGGACCGGGTTGATTTCCCACATCGGCGAGTTGACGATGGTGATCTCTTCGATGAGCACGTTGCGGCTGCGGTAGGGCTGGATGAAGTTGGGCCGGAGATAACTGCCCTCGCCGAAGATTCGCTCGGCAACTGGAACCGCCTTCGCGCCCATGTCCACCAGGCGGCTGCGCGCGGGCGTCTGGCCAGGCAGGCCGCCGGCAGTGCGACGGGTCCAGTCCCACCAGTGGCCGGCGTCGGCCTGCCCGTCGAGCGTGCCGCCTCCGGTGACGGCGATGTTCTCGGCCTCGAAGGCAGAGATGAACGGTGAGTCAGCCGGGGTTCAGCGCGCGGCACCGGTGGCGGGCCGAGCACGAACCAGTCGTGAAGCGACCATTATCCATTTCGTGTGCATGGAGTCGTGGTGCCGTTTGCGTGTCGCTGATCTTCCGCCTGAAGGCGGAAGCCACAAATTCAAAGTCCTGCGGATGCCATGAGAATTGACATTCTCAACCCGTATTTTCAATCTCGTAGCTTCCGCCGCAATCAATCCCCGGGCTTCCGCCGCAATCAATCCCGTGGCTTCCGCCTTCAGGCGGAAGGACAGCTACTTCCGCCCGGACTTGCGTGAGCTCTGTGCACCCCGGGACCCGGATCGATCCCGCGGCGGCTTGGTGCCCTTGGTCGCCGAGCGGGGCACGCCGATGTCGTCCAGGACCCGATCGTTGTCCCGCCAGTCCGCATTGACCTTCACGCGAAGATCGAGGAACACCTTCGTGTCGAAGAACTTTTCGAGATCGAGGCGGGCCTCGGTTCCGATCCGCTTGATCATCTCCCCGGCCCGGCCGATCACGATCGGCTTTTGCGACTCGGTCTCGACGAAAATCGTGCAATACAGCCGCAGGATCCGCTCCCGTTCGGTCTCGTCGAATTCGTCGACGACCACCGCGGTCGAAAACGGCAGCTCCGCATGCGTATGCTGAAGCACCTTCTCGCGCACCGTCTCGGCGACGAGCGTCCGCTCCGGCTGGTCGGTCAGGTAGTCGTCCGGAAAACCGGGCTGCCCCTCCGGCATCTGTTCGAGCAGGACCCGCTCGAGCTGTTCGACCCCGTCTCCAGTCTCAGCCGAGACCGGCACGATCGCGGCAAACGGGTGCCAGCGCTGCGCCGTCTCGATCAGCGGCAGCAGCTTCGCCTTGGCGACGAGATCGATCTTGTTGAGGACGAGAATGACCGGAACGGTGAGCCCCTTCAGCAGGTTCGACACGTACTCGTCCCCCTGCCCCGGCCGTGTGGAGGCGTCGAACATCAGCGCCACGACATCCACCTCGCGCAGCGTGTCCACGGCGGCGTCCACCATGCGCACGTTCAGCCGGTGAAGCGGACGATGGATGCCGGGCGTGTCCACGAACACGATCTGGCCGTCATCGTAATTTTTCACCGCCAGGATGCGATTCCTGGTCGTCTGCGGTTTGTCCGAGACGATCGCGACCTTGGTGCCGATGATGCGATTGAGGAGCGTGGACTTGCCCGCGTTCGGGCGGCCGATCAGGGACGCAAAGCCGGTTCGAGGCATGCTAGTGTGCCGCCTGGGTTTCGACGCGCGCGGTCCGCAGCCGCACCTTGTGAATGCGGCGCCGCTCGGCCTCGAGCACCTCGACGTGCAGCCCGTCGAGCTCGAAGGTCTCCCCGACGGCCGGAACCCGCCCGACCCGCGTCAACACGTACCCACCGACCGTCTCGAACCCTTCGGGCTCGATCTCCACGCCAAGCCGCTGCCGGATCTCATCGATGTTCACCTTTGCGCTGAAGACGAACGAGCCGTTGCCTTCGTCGACGATCGGCTCCGTCTCCACGTCGTATTCGTCACGGATCTCGCCGACGATCTCCTCGAGCAGATCTTCGATGGTCACGAGTCCGGCGGTCCCGCCGTACTCGTCGACGACAATCGCGATCTGCACCCGCTTGCGCTGGAACTCCTTCAGCATCTCCGGCACGCGCTTGGTCTCCGGCACGAAGGTGGCGGGGCGCACCAGCCGCGGCAGGTCCGGCTGCAGCCGCATCTCCCCCTCCTCCGAATCGGTCAGCCGGATCAGGTCCTTCACGAAGACCATGCCGACGATGTTGTCCAGATTGTCCTTGTAGACGGGAACCCGCGAATACTCCTGTTCCCGGAAGAGCGCGCGCAACTCGTCGAGTGTGGCATTGTCGCGGATCGCCACCATGTCGGGGCGCGGCGTCATGACTTCGCGGACCAGTGTGACGCCGAAATCGACGATCGACTGCAGGAGCCGCCGCTGATCCCCCTCGATCAGCTCCTGCTCTGCGGCTGATTCAGCCTCGGCATCCGCCCCCGGCTGACTCTCCGCCTGCGCACCGCCGACAGGGACGGCATCCGACCGATCGCGCCGGCCGTCGGCGGCGATGAGCCGCACCAGGCTGCCGGTGAACGGATGGAGAAAGCGCGCGACGACGTCGAACGGCGCGAGAATCGCCTCCAACACCGCTTCCGGATTGCGGCGAACCATGAGCATCGGCAGGACGTGCTCGCACACGATGATGAAGATCGCGACGAAGATCAGCGTCATCCCGATCGACCGGCCGCCGATCCGTCCGGTCAGGATGGCGATGCACATCGTGGCCAGCGAGAAGATGATCCCAAGCAGCATCCGGGCGGGCACGAACAGCTGGATCGGGTCATCGAGGTAAAAGCCGAGCCGGTCGGCGCGCCCGCCGCGCTCCGCCATCAACCGCAGCGAGAGACGCATCAGCGCGCTGAAAGCGGTCTCGACCGTACCGACGTACACCGCCGCGATCGCGAGCAGGAACAGCAGGAGCGGGGTCATGCGCGTCGGCGGCCGCCGGAGGAGCCGCTCGAACGCGTGGGCGTCTGATCATGCACCGGCGTCGACTGCGCTCGAGCCGGTCGCGGGCTCTCCGCGGCACGGCCCGCACGAGCGATCAGCCCTGACGCCAGGCCCCCCTTGCGGCGCAGCCGCGCCTCCGTACGCGCCATGCGGCCGCCGTCGGCCCGGTCCTCGTGATCGTAGCCGAGGAGATGGAGCAGCCCGTGGAGGGCGAGGACCCGCAGTTCGGTCTGCAAGGAATGACCGGCTTCGCGCGCCTGACGCCTCGCGACGCCGGTCGCGATGACGATGTCGCCCAGGGCGGGAACAAGGGGCCGGGATCCGGGATCCGGGATCCGGGGCCCGGGAGCCGGGGTCCGCGTCTCGAAGGCCGGAAAAGACAACACGTCCGTCGCCAGATCCTTCGCGCGGTAGGTCTTGTTGAGTCTGCGGATGTGGCGGTCGGTGACCAGCGCGACGGCGACGTCACCGCGGATCCGTGCCGGGGCGACGCCAGTCAGCCACCGGGCCAACCCGCCGTCGAGCACCGGACGGCCGCGTCCGTCCGAGACGGTCACGCGGAGGGCTCCCCCCACGGTCCGGTCAGGCCCACCCGGCCGCCGGGAACGCGACGGCGGCCGGCGGCTACTGTCGGGATCCACCGTAAGCGTCGTACGCCTTCACGATCTGCTGCACGAGCGGATGGCGGACGACATCCTTTTCGTCGAAGTGCACGAAGGCGATTCCTTCGACCTGCCCGACCACCTTGGTGGCTTCGACGAGCCCGGAGGCGCGCGCGGACGGCAGATCGATCTGCGTGATGTCGCCGGTGATGACCGCCTTCGACCCGAAACCGAGGCGGGTCAGGAACATCTTCATCTGTTCGGACGTGGTGTTCTGCGCCTCGTCCAGGATCACGAACGCATCGTTGAGCGTCCGGCCGCGCATGAACGCCAGCGGGGCGACTTCAATCGTGCCGCGCTCGAGCATGCGGTCGGCGCGCTCGATTTCCATCATGTCGTAGAGGGCGTCATAGAGCGGGCGCAGATACGGGTTCACCTTTTCCTGCAGATCGCCAGGCAGGAACCCGAGTTTTTCACCCGCCTCGACGGCGGGGCGCGCGAGAATGATCCGGCTGACGCGCTTGGCGAGCAGCGCCGTGACCGCCTGGGCCATCGCGAGATAGGTCTTGCCGGTGCCGGCCGGACCGATGCCGAAGACGATGTCGTACTGCTCGATCGCGTCCAGGTAGCGGCGCTGATTGACGCTCTTCGGCAGCACCTGCTTCTTGCCGGACGTCCGCGGCCCGCCGCGGAGGAAATAGTCGGCCAGCTCGACGCCGCCGTCCTGACTGACGAGCTGGGACGCGGTCTTGACGTCCCCCTTGGCCAGCCGGTAGCCGTTGCGGATCAGTGTGCTCAGTTGGTCGACGACGCGTTCCGCGCGGCCGACGTCGCCAGCCTCGCCTTCGACGATCAGTTCGTGGCCGTTCGTGCGAATCCGCACGCCGAACTGTCCTTCAAGAATTTTCAGGTTCTCGTCGTAGGTCCCGAAGAGCGATTCGACGCCTTCGTCAGGGATCAGGATCTTGTGCGTGACGGTGGCAGGAGGGATGGGAAACTCCTTTAGATTCGGTGCGATCAGGATGTGATTCTAACATGCGCAGCCGGAGGGCAGAGGGAGGAGCGGGCGGCCGTCTCAGCCGTTGAGGCGGCCGCCCCAATTTGTGCATCGGACGGCGCTTCCGAGCCCCCCGCCCGGCTATTTAAGGCGCAATTCCCTTAATTGTCTCTCGCTGACCGTGGAGGGGGCTCCGGCCATCAGGTCCACCGCCTGGGCGGTCTTCGGGAAGGCAATCACATCGCGGATCGACGGCTCCCCGGTCAGGATGGCGACGATGCGGTCGAGACCGAGCGCGATGCCGCCATGGGGCGGCGTGCCGTATTCGAGCGCGTCCACGAAGAAGCCGAAGCGCAGCTTGGCCTCCTCGTCCGAGATCCCCAGCAGTTTGAAGATCAGGCGCTGCAGGGCTTGATCGTGGATGCGGATGCTGCCGCCGCCAATCTCGCTCCCATTCAGCACCAGGTCGTAGGCACGTGCGCGGGCGCGCCCCTGATCGGTCTCGAGGAGATGCCGGTCGCTTTCGAGCGGCGCCGTGAACGGATGGTGCATGAACTCGTAGCGCTTCTCCTCCTCGATCCACTCGAACATCGGGAAGTCCACCACCCAGAGAAACGCGAACTTCTCGGGGTCGAGCAGGTTCTCTTTCCGGGCGATCTGCAGGCGTAGTTGGCCCAGCAGCTTGGAGGTGGCCTCGTGCGGGCCGGCGGCCATCACGACGAGATCGCCGGGACCGGCTCCGGCCAGATCGAGCGCCTGCCGGATCGCCCCCTCCCCCGCGGCCTTGATCGCGGAGCTCTGCACGGCGCCCTCAGCGGCGCGCGCCCAGACGAGGCCGCTGCTGCCGAGCTGTCTGGCCTGTTCCACCAGCTCGTCGAGCTGACGGCGGGAGTATTTCGCCGCGCCAGGCACCGCGAAGCCGCGCACCTCGCCACGCTCCGCCACGGCGTTGCGGAAGAGTGCGAACTCGGACGCCGCAAACGCCGCGGACAGATCCGTGATCTGCATGCCGCAGCGAAGGTCCGGCTTGTCCGAGCCGTACTTCGCCATCGCCTCGGCGTAGGGAAGGCGCAGGAAGGGGCTCGGCGCCGCCCGGCCGATGAGCGCCATGACGCGCGCCATCAGCGGCTCGAGCGTGGCGAACATCAGGTCTTCGGTCGCGAAGGACATCTCCAGGTCGACCTGGGTGAATTCAGGCTGGCGGTCGGCGCGCAGATCCTCGTCGCGGAAGCAGCGCGCGATCTGGAAGTAGCGGTCCATGCCGGCGATCATCAGGATCTGTTTGAAGATCTGCGGCGACTGCGGCAGCGCGTAGAACTCGCCGGGATGCACGCGGCTCGGCACGAGATAGTCGCGCGCGCCTTCCGGCGTCGACTTGGCGAGAATCGGCGTCTCGATTTCCAGGAATCCGTTCTCGTCGAGATACTGGCGGATCGCCATCGCGGCGCGGTGGCGCATGATCATGTTGCGCTGCATGCGCGGCCGGCGCAGATCGATGTAGCGATATTTCAACCGCGTTTCTTCGGACGGCTCGACCTCGTCGGCAATCATGAACGGCGGCGTCTTCGCTTCGTTCAGGAGCCGGATTTCGGTGGCGCTGACTTCGATCTCGCCGGTGGCGATCTTCGCGTTGACGGTCTCGGCGGCGCGATGCTCGACACGTCCCATCACGGCGACCACGAACTCCGACCGCAGCCGCTTGGCATCGGCAACGAGCGCGTCGTTGGCGCGGGCGACCACCTGCGTGATCCCGTGGCGGTCGCGGATGTCGATGAAGACGAGCGACCCGAGGTCGCGGACCCGGTGCACCCATCCGAGCAGCAGGACATCATGGCCGACGTCGTGCACACGGAGCGCGCCACAGGTATGGGTTCGAGCAAGTTTTCCGAGCGGTTCGATCTGCATGGTTCGTTCTGTATCAGTCATGGTCCGGCTGAAGCCGGACACTACCGGGACTACCGCATCGACCGAAATTTATTAGATCGACGGTCCGGCTGAAGCTGGACACTACCGAGTCGATCACGTGGCTTCCGCCTTCAGGCGGAAGGACCTCTCCGCAACGCCGCCGCCACCTCGGCACGCGGCACCGACGACTGCTGACCGCTCCGCAGGTCCTTGAGGGTCACTTCGCCGCGCGACAGTTCGTCCCCGCCGCAAATCGCCGCGAATGGAATCAGCCGGCCCGCGGCGTACTTCATCTGCTTCCCGAGCTTGTCGGGCTCGGGATAGACATCGACCCGGATCCCCTCGCGCCGCAACTGCGCCGCCAGCCTCAACGCCTCCGGCACGGCGTCCT
>JBDTSX010000065.1:0-12608 GCA_039930925.1 Acidobacteriota bacterium
CCTGTCACTCTACCGTCCCGCTTTGTTATCGAACCTGGAGTACAGCGCCTACGATCGGCTGTTGCGGGCGACGCCGGCGCGCGCGCCGAGCGGCCGGATCACGATCGTGGACATCGACGAACGCAGCCTGGCGTCGATCGGCCAGTGGCCGTGGCGCCGGGACGTGATCGGCAAGCTGATCGCCGGGACGCGCGATCTCGGGGCCTCGACCGTCGCGCTCGACATCATCTTTGCGGAGTCGGATCGCTTCGAAGACGTGAACGTGGCGACCGATCGCGCGCTGGCCGAGGTCCTCAAGGGGGGGCGCGTGGTCCTCGGGTATGCGCTCACCTTTGACCATCCCGCCCGTCAGTCCGGCGCGTGCGTGCAGCACCCGCTCGGCATCGCGCTCGTCCGCCGCGGTAACGAGCACGTCGCGGATCCGTTTTTCCAGGCCACGGGAGCGGTTTGCACGCTGCCGGCACTGACCGAGGCGGCCGGCGCGTCCGGGTTCCTCAATGCTGCGCCCGATCCTGATGGGCGCCTGCGACGCGTGCCGATGCTGCTGGCGCTCGACGGGCAGGTCTACCCGAGCCTCGCGCTCGCGTCCGTGATCGCCTCGACCCGGGCCCACGACACCAGCCTTCGCGTGATCAACGTGAACGCGGCGACGCTGCAGGTGGACAACTTGAGCGTGCCGCTCGATGGGAAGAGCAGCCTGCTGCTGCGCTACCGCGGGCCCAAACAGACGTTTCCCTACGTGTCGGCTCTCGAGGTGCTCGACGGGCGGGCGGATCCGGCGGCGTTCCAGGACAAGATCGTCTTTGTCGGCACGACCGCCCTTGGCACGAGGGAAGTCGTGTCCACGCCGATCGACACGCTCTTTGCCGGTGTCGAGGTGCAGGCGACCGTCGCGGACAACCTCCTGCAGCGGGACTTCGTCCACCGCCCCGAGTACGGCGTGATGGTGGAGACCGAGATCGTCCTCGGGCTCGGAATCCTCGCGGCGCTCGTCGTCGGTCGGCTCGGTCTGACGGCCGGCGCCGTGGGGGTAGCGATGTGCCTCGCGGGGATCTGGGGGGGCGCGGTGTGGCTGATGTCCACGAGCGGCACCTTCCTGTCGCCCGTCTACCCGTCGATGGGACTGGTGTCGGCTCTCGGCGCGATGGGGATCGCGCGCTTCACGCTGGAGCGCCGGCGCGCCGATCAGGCGGGCCACGACAAAGTCATCTCGCAGCGTCTCATGGTCCAGACGCTGCTCTCGCTCACCGAGGTCAGAGATGCGGAGACCGGCCGCCATTCCCGGCGGACGCGGGAATACACTCAGATCATCGCGGAGCGGCTGGCGGCGAATCCGGCGTTTCGCGACTATCTGACGCGCGAGCGCATCGAACTGCTCGCCAGCCTGGCGCCGCTGCACGACATCGGCAAGGTCGGCGTGCCGGATCGGCTGCTGCAGAAGGCGGGCGCGCTGACGCCCGACGAGATCTCGGAAATGCGGAAGCATCCGGCGCACGGCCGGGATGTGATCGTCCACGCCGAGCAGGACGTGGGGGAATCGGGCGACCTGATCCTGGCGATGGCGAAGGACATCGTCTATACGCATCACGAGAAATGGGACGGCACCGGCTATCCGCAACGGCTCCGCGGCGCCGCGATCCCGGTCGTCGGCCGGATCATCGCGATCGTGGACGTCTACGACGCGATCACCACGCACCGCGTCTATCGTGATCCGATGTCGCACGACGAGGCCGTGGCGCTCATCGTCGAGGGGAGCGGAACGCATTTCGACCCAGCGGTGGTTGAGGCGTTTGTCAGCGTCGCTGGACAGATCGGGGAGCTCTCCGCGAGCGGGGAGTGGAGGATTATTTCGCCGTATTGAGCTCCCAGCGGGTTGGCCGGAAACTCACTGCGATGGCACAACCCGGCGGCGAGTCGTGCCGTCGAATCATTGTGAGCAGGCCACGCCGGCCGGCGCTCCGGTCGGAGCGCCCATCCGCGCTGTGTCGGACGCCAGCTTCTGGAAGGCCAGGTGCTGCACGGCGGGCGGCCGGGTCGGTGACATCGTAAAGAAGACGCCCACCGTTCCCTTCGAGCACTGAAGATTGAACTGGCCGCGCAGCCAGTTCTCCGGCATCACGGGACCGGCGGCGGTGCACTCGCCGACCTCGTCCTGCAGTTTGCGGATCTCGGCCTGCCTCTGATCTGACGGCGCGTCGAGGAACAGGTTCATCGACGCAATCTGCTTGGCCTCGGCCTCGTCCCAGTGCTTCCAGAGACTCAGGATGTGGTCGCGCATCTGCGTTTGCAGGGGCGTGGGCGGCAGTTCGCGCTTGCGCAGCCCGCCGCTCTGCAGCATGGCATCCCACGCGCTGGAGATCGGTTCGGCCGGGCCCGAATAGGTGAGCGTCGCCATGGCGAACATACCCACGCCGTATTCCGGCAGCCAGGCCATGTACGAGCCGAATCCCGGCAGTCCGCCGCCGTGGGCCACGATGTGATCGAAGCGGCAGTCAGAGGTCACGCGCAGCCCGAAGCCGTAGCCGGTCTCGGACGCCTGCACCGCGCCGTCCGTTCGACGAACCGTCAGGTTCGACGGGGTCCACAAGTGGGCCATCTCGCGTACCGAGGATCGGCGCACCGGGCCGGCTTCGGCGTCGTCCCGCGGCGGCCAGGCGGAGAGATGAAAGGCGATGTATTGGCCCAGATCCGTGGCCGTTGTCAGCAAGCCTCCCATCGCGCCGAAGACACCGTGCGGAAGAGGCGGCTCCTCTGCGTAGGTTCCGTCGGGCTTCAGGCGGTAACCGATGGCCCGGCTGGCCGCGGGGATGTCCTTGAACTGGAATGTCGTTGCGTCCATGTGCAGCTTCGCCAGGATGTCCTGGCGCACGTACTGTTCATAGGGCACACCGGACGCATTGGTCACCACGCGGCCCAGCAGGCCGAACGCGTAGTTGGAGTATTCGTAGCGCGTTCCGGGCGGTGTTGAGAACGGAATCCCGGCGTCGAGCCACGCGTCGAGCGCGGCGTCGGTGGCGCTCAGCTGCTGATCGCCCCAGGGATTGTCCTCAGGAAAGCCGGCGCTGTGGCTCATCAACTGGCGGACGCGGAGGGGCGGCGTGTCGAGCGTCGGCAGCTCCATTCGGGCGAACTCGGGGATCCACTTCGACACGGGGTCCTCGAGCGAGAGTCTGCCGTCGTCGCGCAGCTTCAGAATCGCGAGGGCGGTGAAGCTTTTCGTCATCGAGGCAATGCGGAACGCGGTGTCGGGCGTGGCCGGCTCCTGCGAGGCGCGGTCGCGGACGCCGTAGGACTGCACGTGCGCCAGGCGGTCATCGATCACGACGCCCCAGACCATGCCGGGGATCTTCTTCGCGGCGGCGTAGGCGCGGAAGATGCGATCGATCTCGGGCACGGCCGACTCGAGCTTCTTGACGCGATCGGGGTCGGTAAACCGCGGCGGGGGATAGGCATCGCTTGCAGCCAGCGTAGCGCTCGTCAGCAAGGCGAGAAGAGGGATCGCTCTCATCCGCCGAGAATGTCACAGATGCGAGTCTTGACACGAGGCTCTGGAGAGCTTGACAGGTCAGGTCCCATCCCATAGGTTCTCATTGGCCCTGAATGTGGAGATGGTCCCAATGAATGTCCTGGTGTCCGGCGCGGCGATCAGACGTGTGCCGCTATTCTGTGTGTTCTTGCTCTGCATCGCCCTGCCGTGCACCGCGCAGGTCAAGATCACGCCGGGTTCCGAGCAGATTGCGGTCGAGATCGACGGGAAGCCGTTCACGGTGTTCTACATCAGCGGGAATGGTCTCAACCGCCCCTACCTTCACCCGCTGCGGTCCGCCTCAGGCCAGATCGTCAACCGATCGTTTCCCGCCGGCCAGTTGCCGGGAGAGACGACTGACCATCCGCACCATGCGGGCCTCTTCTACGGCCACGGGGACGTGAACGGCTACAACTACTGGGCGATCCAGAACGTCCCCACGCCGCCTTCGCCGACTGACGCGACGATGGGGCGCATCGTGCTGAAGGACGTCGTGTCGGTGACCAGCGGCAGGGAGTCGGGATCGATCAAGACCGCGTTCAACTGGCTGAAGCCAGACGGCAAGCCGCTGCTGACCGAAACCCGGACGATGACCTTCTATTCGCATCCGATGCTTCGGATCATCGACTTCGACTTCGACCTCGCGGCGATCGAACAGGTGGTGTTCCGCGACACGAAAGAGGGGACGTTCGCGATGCGCATGGCGACGGCACTCGAGGAACCTCCCGCCAGCTCGAAACCCGGAGACCCGGCAAGGACCGGCACACTGCTGAATGCGCAGGGCGGCAAGGGTGAGGCCCAGGTGTGGGGCAAGCGTTCGGAATGGGTGGATTACTCGGGCGAGGTCGATGGACAGCGAGTCGGGGTGGTGATGATGGATCATCCGGGCAATCCGCGCCATCCGACCTACTGGCATTCGCGCGGCTACGGGCTGCACTCGATCAATCCGTTCGGGGTCAGCGACTTCCTCAACGACAAGACGCAGAACGGGAGCCTCACGATCGAGCCTGGCCAGCACGTCCGGTTTCGTTACCGGGTGATCATTCACCCCGGTCGCGGGCCAGACCGGCTCGCGGAGCTCTACCAGGAGTACGCGAAGACCAGCGACTCGTCTTCGAAGCAGTAGGACGCCTGGCGACAGGCGAAGGGGCAATCACATGACCAGAGTCGATCGCCGCCACTTTCTGATGACGTCGATGGCGCTGCCGGTGGCACTCAAGGCAAGCCACCTGCAAAGCCCGAACAACACCGTCAGGGTCGCGGTCGTTGGCTTCAACGGCCGCGGCAAGGCGCACATCTCCGCCTACCTGAAACTCCCCAACGTTGAAATTGCCGCCCTCTGCGACGTCGACCCGGCGGTCGTCGAAAGCGGCTGCAGGATGATCGAGGCCGCCGGGAAGAAGCGTCCGCCGACCTTCAGCGACCTGCGCCGCGTCCTCGACGACAAGAGCATCGACGCCGTGTCGCTGGCGACGCCGAATTTTCACCACACGCTGCAGACCATCTGGGCCGTCCAGGCAGGGAAGGACGTGCTGGTTGAGAAGCCGGTCTCGTACAACATGTTCGAGGCGCGGCAGATTATCGCCGCCTCGCGCAAGTACAACCGGATCGTCCAGAACGGGACCGGCGCGCAGCTCTGGCTCCACGAAGCGAAGCAGAAAATAGCCGACGGCCTGATCGGCGACGTCTACATGGCGCGCGGCCTCTGCTTCAAGTGGCGCGACACGATCGGCCGCGCCAAAGAGGAACCGGTGCCCGCCGGCGTGTCGTACGATCTCTGGACCGGTCCGGCGCCGGCCAAACCGTTCACGCTCAACCGCTTTCACTACAACTGGCACTGGCAGTGGGACTACGGCAACGGCGATCTGGGCAACCAGGGCGCCCATCAGATTCACTCGGCGCGCGTCGCGCTCGGCGTGAAGTACCCGACCCAGATCAGCGCGATCGGAGGGCACTACCTGTTCGACGACGACCAGGAAACCCCCAACACGATGGTCGCCAGCTTCGAGTTCGACGACGGCGGCAGGAAGAAGCTGCTCGTCTTCGAGGTTCGGCACTGGATGACGAACAACGAAGCCGGGATCGGCGAACGCGCCGCCGGTCAGGCGCAGGCGATCGGGAACATCTGGTATGGGTCCAAGGGGTATCTCGCCACGACCGCTGACGGGTGGGGGACCTTCATGGGCAAGGAAGGGGCGCCCGGTCCGACGTCGCAGGCCGATCCCGCCTACCCGGGCTTCGTCAACTTCATCGACGTCGTGCGCAGCCGCAAGCGCGACGAGCAGCTGGCCGAAGTCGAGGAAGGCGCCATCTCGACGATGTTGATCCATCTCGCGAACATTTCCTACCGGACGCGCCGCACGCTCTACTTCGACCCGGTCTCCTACACCTGCACAGGAGACCCCGAAGCGACCGCGATGTTCACGCGGCAGGAGTATCGCCCGCCTTTCACGGTCCCCAACGTCGGAGGCTCACAGAGTCTCTAGCCGAGTGGCGGCGCCGCTGCAGCCGATTGGTAACCGCATGCCGCCCGTCCGCGCGCACGGCGCGGTGCGCGTCACGACGGCGCGGATCACTCAATGGCCTGACGCCCACGACGTCAGCAGCTGCACGGGATCCTCGCCGCTGGCGATGGTGCGAACGGTGACATTCGGAACGCTCTTGTAGCGCTCACGTGCCTCCGTGGCGGCGGGCTCGCCGAGCGGATTCACGGGATTGAGCAGGAGCACGCGGCGCGGTCCCGCCGCGCGCGCGACGTCGGGCAGATCGAACTCGCGCAGGAGTCCGTAGGCGTAGATGCCAAACGGCTGGTTATAGCGTTCGGCAACCGCCAGTGAACCATAGTCCGTCAGCACCTGCCGCAGCGCGACGCCGCCGATCCGGGTATCGAGGGCCGCGGCGTAGAGCGCAATCACGCCGTGGCGCCCGTCGCCCACGAGCGACACGGTCCCTGTCACGTCCGGGCGCGACCGAAGGTAGTCCACCGCGCGCAGCGTGTCGTGCACCTGGCCGCCGAGCAGCGGCCGGCCGAGCATCAGCGCGAACCAGGTGAGGTAGGCCTCGTCGGCGATGCGCTCGGGAAAATAGAATCGCCCTCGCTGCGGATAGGCGATGGCGCAGTCGCCGCGTCCGCGCACGTCGATCGCCGCGATGCGGCATCCGCCCGTGGCGCACAGCCGCTCGGCGAAGGCGTCCTCGGCGATCGAGCTCCACGCCGGCGCCTCACCAACATAGAGGACCGTGGGGGTCTCCGGTCCCGCGTTGTCGGGCGTGAGCAGCCAGCCCGGGATGCGGATCTCCCGGTCGCTGACGAACTCGAACTGCTCGGCGCGGTAATTGGGCTTCTTGATCGTCGCCAGCACGCGGCCCATCAACGAAGCGCCGTTCGAGTCCGGGATCCCGAGCACGGTGCGAATGCGCGTCCGCACCGCGTCTGCGCCGGGTGACGGCGGCGGGTGAATCTCCTCAGCCATCTGCCGCGTCAGCGAGAGCGCGGTTTCGCCGCCGAACGAGGTGGCGACGAAACCAGTCGGGGTCACATACAAGGTCGCGTCCTGTTCAATGGCCTGCGACGTTTCGGTGTCGTCGGCATCCTTCACCTCGAGCCAGCGGTTGAACCACCCGTAGGTTGCGCGACGCATCTCGTACACGTACCCATGGCTCACGGTCGTTACCTGGAGGGCGACATGATCGCCCGCGCCGAGCAGACCGTAGGCACGCTGATATTCGGCGAGCAGGCTGCGCGAATCCGCGACATATTCCGGGGAGTAGGTGTGACCGGCGTCGTGCAGCGTGATCGTCATCAGGAGCGGCTTCGGCGCGAAGGCGTAGAGCAGGTCCGCTCGATCGATTCCGCGAGCGAGTGCCGGCACGATGTTCTGCTCGGCATCGTCTGCCGATCCCGGCGGCTCGACGTTCGCCTGCGCGAGGTTCTCGGTGTTGCCTTCGGAGACCACGGCGACGCGTATCCGGCGGTCGAGTGCCGCGAGGAATTGGGTCAGCGTGGCGCCGCCGGACTGGCCGCAGCAACCGATCCGCTCGGGGTCCACTTCCGCGCGCGTGAGGAGGTAGTCGAGCGCGCGGATGCCGTCCCACGCGCGGAACAGCCCGAAGTTCGCGCCGAGCAGGATCAGGCGCCGCCCGGCGTACTCGTGCTCACTCGTGCCCCCGCCGCCGATCGTGGTCTGGCCGGGACGGCTTCCTGGGTACTCGATCCGTTCGCCCTGGCCGAACGGATCGTAGGCCAGGACCACGTAGCCTTTGCGGGCCAGGTTCGAGAACAGCTTCTGGTAACTCGGCCACGCCTTACCCGTTGTCGAATGGCCGAGCGGACTGAGAATCGCCGGACGTCGTCCCGGCGCCGACGGGACATAGAGGTTGGCTGTGACGAACAGCTTGGGACGGCTTTCGAACGTCACCTTCTCGATGCGATATCCCGGCCGTTCGACCACGCCCGTGACGCGCGGATTGAGGGGACTCTTTTCGAGCGGACCGCCGAGCATCTTCCAGAGTTCGGAGGTCACGCTCTTCTGTCGCTCGACCAGCTGTTGCGGCGTCGAGATTGCGTCGATGACCTGCTTGCGGCGCTGGCGGGCCTCGTTGGCGAGGCGTATCAGGTAACGTTCGAGATCACGGGAATAGTCGGGGAGCGCGGACGCTTCAACATTCAGCTGGACCCCGGGCGCGCCGGCTTGACTCGCGGACGGTTGAGAACGTCGGCTCGACGTGGGACCCCAACCGGTCGCGGCGACGACCGATCCGCTGACCCCGAGGAAATCGCGGCGTGTATATGTCATGAGGTGTTGTCCCTCGCCATAATAATCCGGACGGGGCGCGGGTTGACGTCACCGGACGGGCGGCCAACTCCAGGGCGGGTCACGGCCACGATCTGTAGCGAGCGGGATCGGGTGGCCCGCGAAGCGGCTGCCCCACCTCTGCGGGACCGTCCGCCGAGCTCGCGGGGCCGCGCTTCGTGACATCATCGGCGCCACACCCTGACGCCGCATCCTCGCGACCGCCAGACCGAAAAATGTGACGTGCGGGTGAGCCGGCCGGTCTGAGAAACCGCGGGAGTGAGGATTGTGGTGTCGATCGTGTCCACGGCAGACGTCCCGCTGCGGCCCCTGGAGCCGGAGCGGACCGCGTTCACAGTGCTGGCGGCCGTCAGCTTTTCGCACCTGCTCAACGACACGATGCAGTCGCTGCTGACGGCGATCTATCCGCTGCTCAAGAGCACTTTTTCATTGAGCTTCGGACAGGTCGGGCTGATGACCCTGGCGCTGATGCTGACCGCTTCGCTCCTGCAGCCGCTGGTTGGGCTCTATACCGATCATCGGCCGACTCCGCACGCGCTCGCGATCGGCATGTTCTTTTCACTGCTCGGACTGCTGGTCTTGTCGGTGGCGTGGACGTTTGCCATGCTGTTGCTGGCTGCGGCGCTGATCGGGCTGGGCTCATCCGTGTTCCATCCGGAATCTTCGCGCGTGGCACGCCTCGCGTCGGGCGGGCGGCATGGGCTGGCGCAGTCGGTCTTCCAGGTCGGGGGCAATGCCGGTTCCGCGCTCGGTCCGCTGGTCGCCGCATTCGTGGTCGCGCCGTTCGGTCAGCACAGCATCGCCTGGTGCTCGCTGCTGGCGTTGACCGGTATTGCGGTGGTGTGGCGAGTCGGACGATGGTCTCAACGGCGAATGATTCGCCGGTCAGGCAGGTCGGCCGCCGTGCCCTTGCGGGTCGAGTCGCGCGTGCCGCGGCGAGTCGTGGTGTCGTCGATCGCGGTGCTCGCCGCGCTGATCTTCTCCAAGTATTTCTACATGGCCAGCCTGAGCAGCTACTACACCTTCTATCTGATCTCCCGGTTCCACGTGTCGGTGCGCGCGGCGCAGATCGACCTGTTCATCTTTCTCGCAGCCGTAGCGGCCGGCACCATTCTCGGGGGCCCGATTGGCGACCGGTTCGGGCGCAAGCTCGTCATCTGGGTCTCGATCCTTGGTGTCCTGCCGTTCACGCTGATCCTCCCGCACGCCACGCTGTTCTGGACGCGGATCCTGACGGTGATCATCGGGCTGACCCTGGCGTCCGCCTTTTCGGCCATCGTGGTCTACGCGCAGGACCTCGTACCCGGTCGCGTCGGGCTCATCTCCGGGCTGTTCTTCGGGTTCGCATTCGGGATGGGCGGCCTGGGCGCCGCCGCTCTGGGCCGGCTCGCCGACGTCATCGGCATCGAGGCGGTGTACGGGTGGTGCGCGTTCCTTCCCGCGATCGGGCTGCTGGCGGCGTTCCTGCCGGATCTGGGCAAGCCGCGCCGGTCAGCCTGATCAGGAGTCCGATTGTCTCCGGGCCGCAGCGAACAAGGGGAGCGCGACCCCTTCGTTGCCGCTCCGCCTGGTCCCGTGACTAAAATGAAGCATGTCGTCCAGACCGCGCAAGGAGTCCGGCCGATGTTGACGAAGCGGTTCGCTGGAGCGGTGATGACCTGCGTCGCACTCCAGGCACTCGGTCTCGCCGCATACACCGCCTCTGGGAATGCCCCACAGGAGACCTTCCGTGCTGGCGTCGATGTGATCGAGGTTGCGGTGGGCGTTCGGGACTCGGACGGCCACCCAGTGCCAGACCTCGTGTCAACGGACTTCTCCATTACCGACGACGGCGTGGCACAAACCATCCTCGGCGTCGAGCGCATCTCGCTGCCGGCGATCGCGCGGCCGACCGTCAGCACGACCGGACCAGGTCTTACGGTTCCTCACGACGTGACCACCAACGAGCAGCTGGCCGAGGCCCGGGTGTTCGTCCTGGTCCTGGATGCGCTGCACGTGGCGCCAGGCCGGAACCTCGACGTGAAGGCGAATGCGCGGCAGTTCGTGAACGAGCATGCAGGACCTCGGGATTTCGTGGCGGTCCTCTCGCCGGGCGCGGATGCGTCGGCCACACAGGACTTCACCAGCGACAAGGCCCTCGTGCTCGCGGCAATCGATCGCTTCACCGGCACGAAACTGATATCTGCGACCGAGGAACTAACGCAGTTTTCTCATTCCGCTGTTCGGCAGCGCGATCCCAGCGACGAGGAGCGCGCAGACCGCGTCTACGCCCTGTCGAATACGCTCGAGGCGGTGGCCGCCCATCTCTCCCGGATCGAAGGACGGCGAAAAGGCTTGCTGCTGTTCAGCGAGGGAGTTGACTACGACATCACTGATGTGACGGGCAAACAGCAACGATACGCGCCCGACGTGGCCCGGGCCATGGGGCGGGCGGTGGACGCCCTCGCCCGCACGAACACGGTCCTCTACACGATCGACCCGCGCTCATTGACCTCGGTTCAGAATGACCTGCTCGCACATCCCATCTTTGACCGCTCGCCGGGTTCGGAGACCACTCTGTCTGAACGCGATTTTGAGCGCGAGGTGTCGAACTCCGTCCGCAGCCTGCGGGATCTCGCCCAGGCGACCGGTGGATTCCTGGCGTCGGATAAGGGCATTCGACGCGCATTCGAGCAGATCGCGGAGGACACGAGTCAGTACTACATGCTCCGATTCGCGCCAGATCACCCACCGTCGAGAGGAGAGTTTCGGGCCCTGCGTGTCCGTGTGTCGCGTCCGGGCCTGACCGTCATCGCGAGGCACGGGTACGTCATGCCCAAGCTGGACGTCCGTGCGGATGACAGACCGACCTCGAGCGACGAGATGATGCCTCCTCGGGCCGGGCGGGGGATGCAGCCTCGAGTCCGACCCGGCCTTGAACTGCCCGAGAGGGACTCATCACGCGCGCGCGGCGTGCCAGACGAACTCTCAGCACTCCTCGCCAGTGCGCTGCCCAAGCCTGGCCTATCCCTTCGGGTGCAGGCCACCCCGTTCAGGGGCACCGACAAGAAGAGCGAGGTCCGGCTGGTGATCGAAGTCTTGGGCGGCGGATTGCAATTCGTCGAACGGAATGGACGGGCTGAAGAGCGTATCGAGCTCGCACTCGTCACCGTGGACGAGCACGGTCGGCTGGCGAATGGTCGTTCGACGTCTATTGACCTGCGGCTGCCACCGGGCGAGTTGGATCGGGTCCGGACGACCGGGGTTCGGTGGCTGTCACAGCTGGAGCTCCCGGCCGGTCGGCATCAGCTGCGCGTCGCGGCTCGCGCACTCGGCACCGAAACGTCGGGTCTCGTGACGCACATGGTGGACGTGCCCCGATTCGAGCGGGACCGCTTGGCCATCAGCGGCGTGACGCTCACCTCGCTGCCGTCGGTCCTGATGCCGACGCGAGGCGAACGGTGGCTGGCGGGGAGCCTCGACATGCCTCCGTCGGCCGCGCGTGAGTTTGTCAGAGGTGACCGGGTGACGGCGGCATTCGAATTGTACGTGCCTCCTGGATCGCGCGAATCCGTCGAGTCGTCTGCCGAATTGATCGGAGCTGCCGGAGGCGTGGCCCGGCGTCTGGAGCGGCGCCGGTCTGGAACGCTGCAGTCGGGCCACACCGAGATCGCGTTTGAGCTGGACACGGGAACCGTGCCGTCGGGCGCCTATGTGCTGCGGATTGCTGCCGGTCCAGCGGGCGGCGGCGAGCATCGTGAACGGCTGGTCGCGATTCAGATCGTTGAGCCCGGACCTTAGGAGGGCGCGACAAGCGTCGGCGGCCAGCCGCGGTCAACGGGTACGCTGCAACCACGTTGACGAGACGCTCTTGGCAATTCGCTGATCCGATGGCCTTGGACCCCGCGACCCTCAACGACCTGGAGTTTCTATTAACGTCGACGCCACGGGGACCAACCCTGGTCAGTCTCGTTGACCGCGCCGACTCTGGGACCTCTCGGGAGTCGTCGCTCGGGTTGCGCGCGAGCGTCTCGGGCCGGAGGCGCGGATTGTCGGCGTCGATATGGCGCCGGCGATGCTCGCCGTCGCACGGACGGTCGACCCGACGATGGACTGGCGCGAAGGGAATGCGGTCTCTCTTCCGGTGAGCGCTGGCGAGCATTTCACCGTCCTGACCTGCCACCAGGGACTGCAGTTCATGCCGGACAAGCCCGCGGCGATTCGCGAAATGCGCCGAGTACTCTCACCGGGCGGCCGCGTCGCGATCGCGACGTGGCGCTCGCTCGAGG
>JBDTSX010000066.1:0-12533 GCA_039930925.1 Acidobacteriota bacterium
CATCCGCACCACGGTGAACGTCATGAGTCCGCGCGAGAGCCGCGCGGAGATCGTGGACGTGACGGCGGCGATCCACGAGCCCACCATTGGCCACGAGATCCTCGACGATGTGTTCATGGAGATCCCGGAGAGAGGTGACGCATGATCCAGAGGCAGGATGGCGTGGAAGGCCCTCGAGATCTCGATCACGGAACCGTTCCGCCAGACGGCCGGCCGCTCGCCGATCAGCCGAAGTGGCGCCGGGATTTTCCGATCGACTGGGCGCAGGACGAGTACGTCTCGCGTCGAGAGCTGGTGAAGTTCATCGTGCTCACGAGCGCGGCGCTCGTCGCCGGCCAGTTCTGGATCGTGCTCAAGAGGGGGCTGGGGCGGCGGCCGGCGCCACTGGCGGGCGCGCCGATCGCCACCGTGGACGAACTGACGATCGGTGGCGCGAAGACATTCACGTATCCGGAAGGCAGCACCCCCAGGCTGCTGGTGCGGACCGGGGCAAACGCATTCGTGGCGTACGACCAGCAGTGCACGCACCTGCTGTGCCCGGTTGTGCCGGCGGTTGCGCTGGGCCGGCTGCACTGCCCCTGCCATAACGGCTGGTTCGATCTGCAGACCGGCCGGCCGGTTGCCGGCCCGCCGCAGCGGCCGCTGCCGCGAGTCCTGTTGGACGTCCGTGGCGGGACGGTGTACGCGACCGGCGTCGAGGAGCCGGCGGCATGACCCGGCGTCTGCGAATGGTCCGCGCGCAGCGGATGCCGATCGTCAACGCCATGCTCGGCTTCGTCGTGCTGATCGTGATCCTGCAGCTCTGGCTGCTGACCGCCACGATGAATGCGTTCCTTGGCGGCGATACCAGCACCGTCGTTCCGGCGGCGTTCGCCAGCCTCGCCTGCCTCGGCCTCAATGCCGGGTTGCTTGGGTATCTGTTCCGCCTGGACTAGTGTTCGATGACCGGGCATCCGACCGGCGCCCTGAGGCCTCATCTCGCCGGATCGATCGAGCATCTGTTCCCCGGGTATTTCGCTCTCGTCATGGCGACGGGGATCGTCTCGATCGCGGCGGCGGTGCTGCAGATGCCGCGCGTGGCGTGGGCGCTGCTCGCCGTCAATCTCGTCGCGTATACGGTGTTGACGCTGCTACTGGTGATCCGGATGGTGGCCTATTTCCCGCGCGTGCTCGACGACCTGAACAGCCACGCCCGCGGACCGGGTTTCTTCACGGTGGTGGCCGGGACGTGCGTGCTCGGGACCGAGATCCTGGTGCTCACGGGCCGCGCGGACGTCGCCCACGTCTTCTGGATCGCCGGGATCGTGCTCTGGGTCGTCGTGATGTACGCGTTCTTCACCGCGACGGTGGTGCGCGAGTCGAAGCCGTCAATCGAGACCGGCATCAACGGCGCCTGGCTTCTCGGCATCGTCGCGACCCAGTCCGTGTCCGTCCTGGGCACGCTGCTCGCTCCGTGGATGGACGGCGGGGGCGAGATCGTGCTGTTCTTCACGCTGTGCATGTTCCTGCTCGGGGGCATGCTTTATCTCACAATCATCACGCTGATCTTCTATCGGTTCACATTCGTGGCGTTGTCGGTGGAGCAGATGACGCCGCCGTACTGGATCAACATGGGCGCCGTCGCGATCACCGCCCTGGCGGGGTCGTCGCTGCTGCTCCAGGCCGGGCGCTGGAGCTTTCTCGAGATGCTCCGGCCGTTCATCGCCGGCTTGACGCTGTTCTTCTGGGCCACCGCCACCTGGTGGATTCCGCTGCTCCTCATCCTCGGCACCTGGCGGCACGTCGTCCGGCGCTTTCCCCTGCGCTATGACCCGCAGTATTGGGGCATGGTCTTTCCAATTGGCATGTACACGGTCTGCACGGTGAGGCTGGTCCAGGCCACTGGCCTGCAGTTCCTCTCGGTCATTCCGCGCGTGACCGTATACGTTGCGCTCGCCGCGTGGGCCGTCACGTTCGCGGCAATGGTGCGCCAGTTGTGGTCCGGGCGACGCCCATTCCCGCCGGCTGTTTCCGCACCGGATCGCTGACACCGCACCCGCCGGCGCGATGGTGGATCCGCCAGATCCGCGCTCAGCGGGCCGCCACCGTCCGCGTTGGTTCCGGACCATCCGCCGTTACGGTGCTCATCACGCTTCTCTTTTTCCCTGTCCAATGCCGTCGAACAGGTCCGTTTCGCGTGCGCGGCCGCCGTTGACCGTGCTGAACACGCGGTAGAAGAACTGGGAACTCCAGAGCGACTCCTGGTGCTCGGGCGAGAGACCCAGCAGGCGTTGATACCCGGTAATCTGCGATGCATGGCACGACACGGCGCGCCAGACCGTGGCCGCAAGCGCGCGGGTATCGATCACCGTGGTGATCGCCCAGTCGGGCCACGGGACGGCGTGGCGCTCGACCCCGTCCACCGTGGCCGACAGCGTGGTGAAGGCGGCCTGGTATGCGGCATATGTCGATGCCGGCCACGCGAGGTAGTACAGCTTCGACACGGCGTGCGGTCGCGCTCCCTGGACGTCGCCGGTCGTGAACGCCGGGTCAGCGGCGGCGATCAGCGCGGCCGTGGTGAACTGGGAAATAGCGATGTGATCCGGATGGCCGTAGCCACCGTCCGGACCGAACGTCAGCACCACGTCCGGTCGAATCCGCCTCACATGGGCAGCAATCAGCGACACCGCCTCGCGCGGTTCGGCCCGATCGAGATGCTGATCCCGGTAGTCCAGCAGCGCCACCTCCCGCACCCCTAGCGCCGCGGAGGCAGCCTGCAACTCCGCTTCACGAATGCCGGCTAGGCCCGCGACGCCGGGGTGGCCTGGTTCTCCCGGCCGAATGCCCTGGTAGCGCCCCGCCTCTCCGCGCGTTGCCGTGACGAGATACACCTCGGCCCCCTCGAGCGCGGACTTCGCGAGAGATCCGCCGAAGCCGAGCGACTCGTCGTCGGGATGCGCAAGTACGGCCATCAGCCTTGGCGCTGGCATGGCGTGCCTCCGTTGTCGCCGGTAGACGCGAACGAGCGGCGCTCGCCCGTCCGTCGGCCCGGCAGCACAGGACTGTCGCCGCCGCTGCGGCCGAGCGCCTCCTTGAAGCGCGCCTGGGCCGTGAGGTGTCGTGCGTTCATCGTCTGTCCTCAATTTCCCGTGACTGCCGCAGACCCGCCGCCGCGGGCACGATTCACGGTTGGTGCTCGATCGACTGTCGCACGAAACGCTGGCGGCCAGTTGACCAACGAGCCGACCGGTTGTCCTTCCTCGCCGACACGCGGAGCGCGCGGCCCGCATGCGGCCATCGCGGTGCTGAAACACATCGAGGCAGCTGGACGCCGTCTCCGAAGGTAACCGGCGTGCGATCACGCCATACCGGTCGGCCGTATAATGCGGCCTTGTCGAGCCAGCCTGAATTCGACGCGTTGAGCAGACCGGCGATGCTGAAGTGGGCGGGAGCCTCCCTGCTCGGCATCCTTGCTCTCTGCATCGTGTTTCTCGCGACCATCGATCACCAGTGGCCGCTGGTCTCCACCTTCGACGGGCGTGACTCGCAGCACCGCGAGGACCAGTGCGAGGCGCTGCACGTCGATTCGATCGTCCTCGAGCCGCAGAACACCTGGTCCAACCTGGGCTATCTCTTTGCCGGCCTGCTCGTCGTCTACCGTAGCCGCACGCTGCGCGGCATCGGCGTGGGTGCGCTGATGTGCGTGACCGGCATCACCAGCGGGCTGTATCACGCGGTCCCGGTGGATCGCACGCTCCAGACGCTCGATGTCGCATCGATCTACTGGCTGCTGCTGGCGATGATCGGCTACGGCATCCTGTCGCTCGAGATGCACTTCCACGCGCGCAGCCGCGAGGTGCTGCTCGAGAAACTGCTGATCGCGTTGGCACTCGTGGCTGGCGCGATCGTCGCGGTGGCGGGTCTGCTCGACTCCACCATCGCGGTGCTGATCCTGGTCGCCGGGCTGCTCGTGCTGGTCGCCGTTGGCTTCTTCCCGCCGAGCCGGCAGATCACGCCGTTAACCTACCGCGAGATCACCGGCTACGTGCTGGGCATGCTGATGCTGGGGATGTTCGCGGCGGTGTGCAGACTCGGCGACGGCGACGGCCGCGTCCTCTGCGATCCACACGGTCCCGTCCAGTTCCATGCGCTGTGGCACCTGTTCTCGGCCGCGCTGCTGCTCGTGGCCTACGACTACTTCACCCGCGTCGCCGATCTGCCTGGCGAACGCATCCTCGCGGACTGACGGGAGCGCCGATGACTCGCGTCGCAATGCTGTTGTGGGCGGGCGGCACGCTGCTGGCGATCGTCATCCTGCTGCTGTTCTTCCTCGCCGTGACCGACGTCGACCGGACGATTCCAGCCGGCTTCAGCCGGGGCGATCAATGCGAAACACTGAACCTCGGCGGCAGCATCCTCGAGCCGCAGAACACCTGGTCGAACGTCGGCTACCTGCTGGCGGGCCTGTTGATTTTCTACCGGAGCCGCCGGCTGCGGAGCGTGGTGGTCGGCCTGTTCCTGTGCCTGACCGGCGTTTTCAGCGCGATGTATCACGCGGTGCCAACCAACGGCACGCTGCAGATGCTGGACATCGCCGCGGTCAATTGGGTGCTGCTGGCGATGATCGGCTACGCCGTGCTGTCGCTGGATCTGCATTTCTACGGCAACCCGCGCGATGTCGTCTACGAGAAGCTGATTGCCGTCATCAGCCTCGTCCTCGGCACGGTGATGGCGGTGACCCGGACCGAATTTGCGCTGTTCGAATCGACGCTCGCCACGGTGAGCCTGGTCGTCGTCCTGGTCGCCCTGCTCCTCTGGGGCTACGTCGGCGGCAAGGACCCGAAGAGCAATCTCTCGACCTACGAAAAGATCACGTTCCTCACCGTCGTGATCATCATCGCGATCCCCACCGCCCTGTTCCGGCTCTTCGACGGTCTGGAAAAGGGCGTCGAAAAGGCGCTCTGCGATCCTGACGGATTGTTTCAGGCCCACGCCGCGTGGCACATGCTCTCGGCGCTGCTCCTGCTCATCGCCTTCGACTATTTCGCACGGGTCGCGAACGAGTCCGACGAGCGGATCTTCGCTGACGCGGACTGAAACCGAGACATGCTCCGGACGCCGTTTTTCATCGCCGCCATCGCCCTTGCCGGCATCGCCACTCTGATCGAGCTCGGCTCGGCGGGATGGCTCCGGCAGGTCAGCGACAGCGTCGGCGCGATCGACCTTCCGCGTCCCGGACTGGGCATTCCCGCCATCGGACTCCTCGACATCCTGCTCTTCTACACCGTCCTGGTGATGGGCATGGCCTTGCTCGTTCCGGAGCGCATTCAAGGGCGTATCCAGGGCCTCGCGACGCTGATCTTCTCGATCCTGCTGCTACTCGGCGACATCGCGCTCCTGTTCGCCGCGGTCGCCTCGCTGATTCTGATGGTCACGCTGCTGCTGGCGGCGCCGTTCGGCACCATCGTCTACCTGGCCGTCTGGGGCGGATTCGACACGACGGCGGCGAAGGTGGTGCTCGGTTTGACGATGACGCTGAAGCTGACGTTCGCGGCGTGTTTGGTGTTGGCGCATCAGCGGTTTCTGCAGAACAAGGGGCTCGTGACGCTGGTGGTCCTGTCACTCGTGGCCACCTTTGCCCTCGGCCTGCTGCACGGATTCGTGCCCGGCGTCCTGGTCAGCATCACCGACTCGATTGGCGCGGTCGTGTTCGGGATTGTCGTTGCCGTGCTCGCCGTGATGTTCCTGATCGGCGCGATCATCTCCGTCGTGAAAGCGATCGTCTGACGCGGCGCCCTGGCGTCACGACCCCAGCTCGATGCTGCACACCTGCAGCGGTGCGCAGGCCATCGTCAGCGTGCCTCCTGTGGGACCGACCACGAACGTCCCGGCACACGGATCGGCCTCGGTGGCATGCCAGGTCTGCGGCTCCCCCTCGCCATCCCTTGCTTTGTAGGTGATCGTCACCGTTGGGCAATTGGGGGGCGCCACCCGGACCGGCGCCGTTCGATACGTGTCACCCGGATCGTCCCCCGCAGGGACGTCCACGACGACCGGCGCGCCGCTGACCGTATAGGTGTGCTGCGCGAACTTCACAGTGGGACTCCACCGTCTCAGCACGCTGCCGACGATGGTCACGAGCGCCGGCGGGCGATCGGTTGCGGGATCGAAGCCCTGATCGTTGGCGCGGGATGCAAAAAGGATCCCAAGAAAGATCACGCCGATCAGCGCCAGGATGATGAACAGCGGCTTCATGGCTTGATCACCGCGAGGTTGGAGAAAGCCGCTTTGACCTCTCCGCCCGGCCCCGCATGCCCGGCCGCCGTGACGAAGAGCTCGATCGGGCCGGCGGCGAACGCGCGGGTCGTGCTGTCGTCGCTGTTGGTGCGAGACCGCACCACCGTGAAGTCCAGGTCGCGCCCGAGCAGCGGGGTCCAGCTCGTACCGTCACGGCTGAACGAAAACGTGAACCTGTCGCCGTGACGCTCGATCATGAAGTTCACGGTGTCGCCGGCGTAGAGCTCGGCGATCAGAATATCGACCGGCGCCTGGTCGCCGAACTGATTGGTGTGCTGATCGAGCACCACCTGCGACCGGCGTTCGCTCAAGTCGATGAAGCTCTTTCCAATCCGCACCCAGACGGCGGCATCGTCGGCTCGCCTGATCCCGAAGCCGACCATCTGCCCCTCGGCGGCGGTCGCCGCGGTGGCAGCGACCGTGGCGCGAAAGTCCCCATCGACCTTCACGGTACGGACCGGCCCGTTGTCGCGTTCGGCTGGCTGAGACGGCAGCGCCGGCGCGTCGAGCGTGAAGTCACCGAGCACGATGCCGGCAGGATCGCGGCAGGGGGCCGGCGCCGTAGCACCTTGCCGGAAGCCGCAGGTGTCGCGGAAGTTCACGCCCAGCTCGGGCTGGGAACTCGACAGCGTCAACTCGTACTGGACGCCGTGGAACTGCTGGTACTTGCGGCCGACCGCGGTCCATCGCATCGGCATCGGCGGCACCGCCGGGCCCAGCAGATCCTTCAGTTCGCCCTCGAGCACCCAGCCCTTGACGTCGCCGTTCACGGCCACCTTGCGGTGATCGGGAGCGCCCATGTCGATCGTGCCGGCCACCTTGCCGGCCACTTGCGTCAGCGCGGCAGCGAGCGGCTTCTGCTCGAACATGAACGTCCATTCGCCGGTGAAACTGCAGCCTTCGGGCAGCGAGGACAGCGCGGTGCTGACGCCGCACCACGGCTGGTCGGCGCCCCACGTTCCGTTGAACGTGCGTGCAGCAGGATCGAGCGTCACTTTGAATTTGTTGTTGGCGCCCGGGTCGCCGAGCAGGCCCGAGAGAACCGGGCCCGCGACCACACCCTCGACGTGCACCGGGTCCGGGCTGCCGTACAGGCGGTACTCACCGGTAACCTTGTCGCTTCCCTGCCGCAGCTCGAGCGACGCGAAATTCGTCGACCACGTTCCGGCGAATGTCGCGGGCGCCGGTTTGCGGCGCACCAGCCAGATCGCCGCGGCCGCGAGAACCAGCACCAGCAGCGTCGCGAGGACGATCCACATCACGAACGACTTCGGAGGCGGCGGCGCCGGCGGCGCGACCGTCAGCTTCACTGGCGGTCCCTGCGCCGTTTCCTCATCGGGATTGTCTACCGACACGACGTCCAGGCGAAACGCGTACGGGCCGGGTCGAGCGGCGTCGGGGACGGCAATGTTGGCGGTGAACACCTGCGCACCGCCGGCCGGAAAGTCGCGCTCGGCATCGCCGGAAAGGCTGATCCAGCCGGCCGATGACGGATCGGTCGAGACCGCCTTGACGCGGCCGCGAAGAGTCCGGCCGCTGACGTTCGTGACGGTGAACGCCGCATCGCCACGGCCCCGGCTGTCGAGCCGCACCGTGTCGGATGCGGCCGCAATCTCGAACGCTCTCGCCATGATCAGGGCTGCACAATCGTGAGGTTGGTGAATTGCGCCGTGATCGGGAGCTGATTGAAGTTCGAATACACGACCGCGAAGATTTCCAGCGAGTTGCTCATATGGAACGCCAGCTCCCGCTGGACCGGCGTCCACTGCGTCCCATCGGCACTGTAAGAGAGCGTAAACAGATCGCCGCGGCGTTCGATCATGAACTGCACCCGGTCGGCGTTGTACGGAACCACGGGCTGGAGCAGCCGTGCACCCTGCGCTTGCGGCGGCCGCGGCCGCGGGTGAATCTGCAGAAGCGGTCCGTCCAGGATTCGTGGATCCAGCGGCAGCCCGCGCCTGCCCCGTTGCACGATCCGGACGACTTCGGGCGGACGCGGCGTTTCCGGAGAAAACGGAAGATGGGGTTCCAGCAGGGCGACTGCCGGGGGCCGCATCGCCACGCTGATCAACGCGGGCGGATTGAAGTCGGTCGAAAAACCCTTGGTGATTCGCAGCCAGACGTTCTTGCCGTCGCCCGGTTCCCTGACCCCGAAGCCGACCACCTGCACGTGCGTGGTCGTGGGCGCCGAGGCCGCCACGGTCGCGCGAAAATCTCCGCCGACGAGCTGCACCGCCTGGGTCGGCGCGTTGTCGAGTGCATCCCACATGTCGGTGCCCGGCGCGGCGCGCAGCTCGAAGCTGTCGAGCACCACGCCGGAACCGTCGCGGCACGGCTGCGGAAGCGGCGATCCCTTCCGCGCGCCGCAAGTGTCCTCGAAGGAGGTGACGACCCTCTGCTGCTCCGGCACCAGGAGCGCAAAATTGGTTCCCTGGAATTGCTGGAAGTCCTGATTCATCAGCGTCCACCGGATCCGCTGCGTCAGCGGGTGCTGCTGCGCATCGTGCAGCTGCAGCTGGCCCTCGAGCGTCCAGCCGATCAGCCGGCCGCTCAGATCGCCGGTGAAGGACTCGCGAGCGGCGGCGGCACCCGGCTGGTTCACGAATTCAGCGGTGAGGGCTCCCTTGACTTCCTCGCCACGCTGGGTGAGTTCGAGCGCCATGGTGATCGGGAAGGGGACGCCAAGACCGGCCCCGGTTCTGAACGCCCACGCACCGGCGAACCCGCAGTCGGCGGGGAGGTCAGATGGATAGCCGCGGTGGCCGCACCACTTCCGGCTGGTTCCCCACGTGCCGCGAAACGTGTCGTTTCCCGCATCCAGCACGATGCTGAACGGAGTCGGGGTCGCGGAGTTCGCCAGTGATCCACTGAGCGTCCGATCGGAGACGACTCCTTCGACCGTGACCGGGGTGTTGGTGCCGTGCGGCCAGTATTTGCCGGTCACCTTGGCCCCCTGTTGCGAGAGGTCGACGCGCGCGAAGCTGGTCGACCACTCGCCCGCAAAGCTGGCCGCGGTCGGCGCGGTCGCAGGCACCACGGGCGTCTTGGGGCGGGGACGCACGAGCCAGAAGCCAAGTCCGCCAAGGATCAAGAGCAGGACGACCACCGGGATCAGCCAGAGCGCGAACGACTTCGGCGGCGGAGCCACCGCCGGAGCCACCGTGAAGCCGACCGATGGTCCCTGCGCGGTTTCCTCGTCGGGATTGTCGACCGAGACGACGTCGAGCCGGCAGGTGTAAGCGGCGGGTCGTGCGTCGGCCGGGACGCGAATGTTCGCGGTATAGACCTGCGTGCTGCCGGCGGGGAAGTCCCGCTCCACATCCCCGGCCAGGCTCAGCCACCCGGTGATTGCCGGGTCCGCGGGCACGAGTTTGGCGCGGCCTCGAATGCGGCGTCCGCTCACATTCGAGACCGTGAACGCCGCGTTGCCGTCCCCCTTCGTATCGAGCCGCACCGCGTCCGCCGCCGCGGTGATGTCGAATGCGCGCGCCATCGTGACCTCCGTTATCCGGGTTCGAACTCGAGCTGGTAGGTGACGTGCACCGGCTTCTCGAGCTCGATGATCCGCTCGATCAGGATTCTGTGCGCCGCCGTGGACGCCGGGGCATGGACGCGGATGTGGTAGGGCCGCGGCAGACCGTCGGGACCGGAAACCTGTTCATCGATGGTAAAGCCCGTCACCCCAGTGGCCGTCTCGAGAAACAGCAGCAGGCCCCGCGCCGTTCCGCGCCAGCGCGAGAGCTGTGCCGCAGCCGCCACCAGCTCCCGCAGGCGGCCGAGCCCGGTCGAGATCGGCTGGCGCTGCCGCTCCACGGAGGATTCCTCCGGCGCCGCGTCGAAGACCGGCTCCAGATCCACCCAGCGCGCCAGGAACGGCACGAACGCGTCTGGGGCACGGCGCGGATCGAGCGCGGCATCAAGATTCCGCAAGACGCCTTCGGACGGCTGGTGCAGCACCTCCATTACCTGGAGCAAAGCCGTCAACGGGTTGCCCGGCAGCGCCGTGCGCTGGAACACGACCGGCAGCAGCCGTTCAATCTCGGTCCGCTTCATCTTCGGATACCACGCGAACATCGTGCTCGCCCGAACAGAACAGCCAGGTTGGCGGGAGCGTGATCTTGTCGAGCAACACCTTCCGCGAACATGACTGGTAGACGGCGCCCGGCAAGCGGCTTCGGAAAATCCCCTGTGAACCGCCGGCGAGAATCAGCTCGCCGCTGCGGTTCGACGCCAGCGCGTCCACCGGATGAAACACGTTCGGCAGCTCGCGCAGCGGCAGGCCGGAATCGAGCGAGGGCTGGACCCATGCCGCGCCGCTCTTTCTCGCCGGCAGGCGCAGCACGCCGCCGTGATGCGATGCCGCGACGATCGCCGGGCCGCTGAAGGCCAGCGCCCGGCAGCTGCCACCGTTCCAGCCCGCGCTGAACGCGATCCAGCGGTCCGCCGGATCATCACCGGAGGCCAGCAGCTCCCAGCTGCTGCAACCGCTGCCGGGGTCGCCGGCGCCGGGCGCCGCCATGCCGGCCCACAGATA
This sequence comes from Acidobacteriota bacterium, assembly GCA_039930925.1. Classification (GTDB taxonomy): domain Bacteria; phylum Acidobacteriota; class Vicinamibacteria; order Vicinamibacterales; family 2-12-FULL-66-21; genus JALZOC01. Next base: position 10,811 of record JBDTSX010000066.1, read on the forward strand.
GGCACGCGGCCCCTCCTGCTGAATGGCCAGCACCCGGACATCCTGCCCCACCAGTCCGATCTCGCGGAACGAGCTGCCGCGGCCGCCCGCGGCCGAGACGAAGACGCCGCCGGTGCGCTGCGCCGCGACGGCAACAGTCCCGGTGTCGTGGGTACCGCCCCACACGGTGACCGCATAAAATCCGCGCGCCTGATCGCTGGCGTGCACCAGTACCTGCACCGGCGACGCGTCGGGTCCGCCGGCGAGCTCGAACAAACCCGCGTCCGTCGCCAGCCACAGGATCGCCGCGTCCCGACGCATGCCCCACGCCACATCCTGAATCGTGAACGCTGTCTCCGCCCTGCGCGACCAGGTCTCGCCGCAATCGAGCGACAGCTGTACACGCGACCCGCCGCTTTCGATCAACCGCGTCGCCACCGCAACCAGGCCGGGACGGCTCGGGTGCGCGGCCACGACATCCACCATCTCGCCGGAAAACTGCGCCACGACCTCCCACCCGTCCCCGTCGTCCACTGACCGGAACAGCGTGGAGCCGCTCCCGGCGTACCAGGTCTGCGCCTGGAAATTGTCCGAAGCGAGACAGCGGATTTCGGTTTCGGTGATGTCGTCGGCGGTCAGCTCCACGCGATCCACGTAGCTGACGCCGGGCTCGGACAGCGCCACGTCGTAGATGTGCGAGGTGCGCAGCGCCTGGCCGAAGCGCCAGCCGCCCGCCTCGGCGCTCGGCAGCGGGCTGATCGTGCGGTAAAGACGATCGAGCACGCGGCGAGAGAGCGCGGCATGGTCCTCCTGCGGATGCGCGACGACCCGCGCGCGCGCGCTGACGGTCTTGTAGCGCGCCCACGTCACCAGGCAGGCGGTGCCGAGCGGACGCCGCTCATCCAGCGCGTCGCCGATTCGGGTGCGGACCTCCTCGGTCTCGTACTGCGCCATGGTCGCGGCGGAGACGCGACCGCCGAAGCGCGCGGGTGCAGGCACGTCCGGCACCAGCACGACTTCCACCGCGCCGGGGGAAGCGTGCGCCCACAGCGTCGAACGGGTGAACGCCTTGCTCCGCGCGACGCCGCCGGTACTCTGCAGCGCCAGCAGCTCGAAGTCCCGCGCCGTCACCGCGCGCTCGAGCGAATGCAGCTCGCGGGGTCCACGGATCAAGGCGTTGTCCACGGTCTCCGCATCACGTCCGCCGGTTGCGGGCGCCAGGTTGGTGACCTGCACGCCAGCGACGGGATCCTTGAGGACCATCAACGTGCCAGCGGCAACGTTACCTGCGGACCCTCCGCCGGACGCGTACCAAAGGCGGATCTGACGGCCGGAGGGCGGCGCCGCGGCAAGCCCGTCGGCGGCGTCCGACAGCGTCCCATCAGCGCCTGGCACGCGCGCCGCCGGCGCGAAGATGATTGTGCCGGTCATCGGATCCGCGACATAGACCAGGCGATCGGCGCCGGGGTTCGAGAAGTTCTTCACCCGGCGCCAGATGCGATAGGCGCGGCCGTCGTGCTGGAGCGCCGGGGTGTCAGGCCCGAGCTCCGCGGCGGGAGATTCGACCCCGACGATCAACTCGAGCCCTTCACCCGTCGCGGCCACAATCGGCGTACGGGCCGCGGTGACCCACAGCCCCGGCAGGCCGGTCCCGACGCCCGCCAGTTCGCCGACGATCCGGTCGCAGTCGTGCGCGAGCACCTCGATCGCCGTGGCGCCGGCCGCCAGGCGCGCCCCCTTGGCG